>JBIOXP010000115.1:0-33797 GCA_044869705.1 Binatia bacterium
TATCTGATGATCCAAGGAAGAATAACAGTCCACGGGAAGAAACCGACCAGCGCAACAACAATGAAGTAATACCACGGCTCCGAGCGATCGAAGCTGGCGCTGGTGTACCGGCCGAAATGCTCCGCCCAAAGATAGTAGTTCAGATATCCCGGGTTGCGCGCGTCCGCCTGAAGATACCAGGGGAGAACGACGGCAAGAAAAACTCCAGCGCCAGGAATCAGGTAAATTCGACGCAAGATCTGCCAATCTCGACGCAGTAAAATAAAAAGAAAGAACACGATCCCGGGAATCACGAACGCGACCAAGCCCTTGACGAGGGTTCCCGCCGCGAGAGCCAGATACAGCGCCAGACAAAGAGCCGCGCGCCGGCGACGATCCTCCGTATGCGCTGCTTCGTAGAAAGCCAATAGCGCGACCGTTTGAAAGAAAGTAAGCAGCATATCGAAGATCACGATCCGGGCGAGAATAAAAAATTCAACGCTGGTCACGAGAATCAGCGTGCTCCATAAAGCAACCCAGCGTCCCCAATGGGAGCGAGAAAAAAAATAGATCAACAGGACACAACCGAGCGCCGACAACAGCGAAGGAAGCCGCGCGCTCCATTCCGACACGCCCAAGAGCTTGTACGAAAGGGCGATCAGCCAATAAAAAAAGATCGGTTTGTCCAGAACCGGGTAGAAATTTTCATGCGGCGTGACCCAATCGTTCAGCAGGAGAATTTCTCGAGCTTTTTCGGCGTTACGACCTTCATCGGGCTCGAAAAGCGCTGCGCCCCCCAACCGATAGAGGAGGATGAAACCAACCACCGCGACCACAAGCCATGGCAGCCAATCGTGTGGCAGGTCGCCGGAAGAGCGGGCTTGAGAAGAATCGGCGATCTTTTCGGCGCGCGACAATGGACAAGCTCACAGACAATTAACGAGCAGGTTTACCTGAGAAGCGTTCATTTGCAAGACATTCGGCGCCATTGCGGGCACGCCTAGTCTCTCTCGCGCGCCAGGCTCAGGCAATCGAGTATGCCGAGATTGACAAGCCCTACCCCGTATCGTAGCGTGATTCTGCCGGCGGAGGTGACACATGTTCGGCAGTCTTGGCGCTCCAGAATTGATCGTAATTTTTATCGTCGCCCTGTTGGTCTTCGGACCGAGCAAACTTCCTGAGCTCGGCAAATCGCTCGGAGAAGCGATTCGCGGTTTCAAGAAGGCGATCAATGATGCCGAGAATACTCCGGCCGATAATCCACAAGTGCTGCAAGACTCCAAAAACCGACCGCAATCGTAAGCTCGGATCACGCGCTCTGCTCTCCAGGATGAGCGATGACACCGGACTGCCAATCTCGGATTTACTGGCTCGTCACGCTACTACTGCTCGCGGCAGCGACACCCGGCCATTCACAGCAGCCGGTTGCAAGTTTTTACTATGACGAGCGCGGCAGCGTGACGCGCCAGGAGCAGGATACCAATCGGGATGGCAAAATGGATCGCTGGATCTATTATGACTCGAGCGGACAGATCCAGCGGATCGAACAAGACGTCAATTTTGACGGCAAACCCGATACGACCGTCTACTACGAATCCGGAAGGCCAGCACGTCAAGAACTTGCCAGTAAGAATGACGGGCAGATCGATACTTGGCTTTATCTCAACAGCCAAGGCGAAGTTGAGCGTAAAGGCCAAGATACAAGCCATACTGGCCAACCGACTTTATGGGTCTACTACGAAAAGGGGCAACCGGTCCGGAGCGAGGAGACGGGCAGCAACGGCAATGCTCAGCAACGACGCGTTTTTTATAAGGACGGCAAAATTGTCCGCATCGAAGAAAGCACCAACGCCGACGGCAAGCCCGATACTTTTTCTTATTTTGACAACGGCCAATTGGTGCGCAAAGAGATCGATCGCAAACATACCGGCAAGATCGACCTCTGGGGTTATTATCAGGATAATCGCCTGATCAAACAGGAAGAGGATCTCCACGGCGATGGCAAGGTTAGCCGAGTCGTCTACTTTCGCGGTGATGAGGTGATCCGCCGAGAGGAGGATACGGGTCGTCGCGGCCGTATGGACATGGTCGAATTTTTTTCTGTCGGCCGACTGATAAAGCGGCTGCGTGACACCAAAGGCACCGGCAAATGGGATACCGTCTACTACTTTGAAGACAATCAACTCGTGCGCGAAGAACGCGATACAAAAAATAGCGGCGTGCTTGATTTTAGGACTATTTACGATAAAGGGCAGATTGCTGCTCAAGAGGCGGATACAAACGGTGATCGCCGAGTTGATGTCTGGGTCAATTTTCAAAACGGCGAGCGCCTCGAACAGCTCGAAGACCAAAACTATCAGGGAAAAATTACCGCTCGTTATAGTTTCAAAGGCGGGCAGGTGATTGGGCAGGAGACTTTGGACAGTGTCGAGCCGCCACGAGTTTCCAAGCCGTTCAACACGATCGAAGAAGAGCTCAAAAGCGCTCTCGAGGCAACCGCGATACAGACCCCGGCCAGCAACTCCGTTTCCGGATTGGTTTTGGACCGACAAATAAAGTAACATCCGCCTTTCGAGGCTGTATTGATGAGCGCGCGATTAAGTGTATTGCTGTTAGTGCAGGTGATCGCGCTCTCCGCCTGCGAGCCGGTGGCAGTTCAGTATCCAGCTGGCTCGTCCGGGCAAAATCCCGCCAACCCTCCGAATACGTCGCCGGCAGCGCCTCAGAATCCCGACATTACCGGCTCCCAGCGCTGGCAGCACGCATGGAGTAAGGCGATGGAAGGCATTGCCATGGGCGGTTCCCTTGCTGGCCCGTACGGTGCCGGCGGCGGATTGATCATTGGCCTTATCACCGGGTTGATTACCGCTGACGCGCACTACGGTCAGATTAACAATCAGATCTCTACAGAGCAGAAAAAAGACCAGCAGCTCGAAGCTGCCATCGATCAAGAACTAGCGCGTCAGCGCGGCTTGGAAAATCAAATCTCCAAAGCCGGCGATGGCGGCACCGGAACCGAGGTTGTAGAACCGGTTCCTAATACTACGGCTCAGCCACAAGGGTCTGCACCACCAGTATCGACCAAGCAGCCGGCCGAGAACGCCGTGATCGCATCGCTGGGCAAACCCGTGCCTCAAACGCCGCCAACGCCATTTAAAAATGTTGAAGTGCGTGACATAAACGGCGACGGTGTCGCCGATTTGTGGATTTACTATAACCCACAGAAGCCGGGCGAAATTATTCGTCAAGAAGAGGCGACAAAAGGGGACGGCCGCGTCGATGCGTGGAGCTACTTCAAAGACGGCAAAATGGTTCGGCGTGAGGTCGATACGAAACAATTCGGCAGGCCCGATACGGTGTATTTCTACGACAACGACAAACTCGTTCGCGAGGAGCGTGATGAGACCGGCCTGGGGAGTATGACTTATCGCGCCATTTATCAAGATGGCCGACTAGCCAAGCTCGAGAGAGACACGAGCGGCAGTGGGCGGCCCGATCTGTGGGTTTATTATGATGCCACCAGAGACGGCGAGATCGTCGTCAAAGAAGAGCGCGACCTCAACGCCGATGGCGTCGCCGACTTATGGAGCTACTATGACAATGGCCGCCTCGTTCGGCGCGATGTCAGTGCTCTCGGCCTCGAAATACTCTCGAAGAAAGAAGAGCTTCCCGCGCCGATCACCGAACTGACGAAAATTTCTGTTCCCGGTAACGAAAATGCAGCAGATCACCGCTGATTGGGAAGACTCTGGCGTTCTCGCGCTGTTTCGCAGTCCTTTTCTCATCCCATCGGTTTTGTTTCACTCGATCCTTGCGTTGCTCGCGTTCCGTGCAGCAATGTTGCCGATCGTGAAACCTGAACAGACGCCGATTTCAGTCCAGCTACTGGAACCACGGGAAGGAACATCGTCAAACAAGAGCATCGGGTCCGGCAGCGGTCCTGGCGGACCGCGAACCATGCCAAAATTGGGCACGGCGAAACCGCCCGTGCAACAAACCGGAAAATTGGATCAGGGTTCCATTGAAAGTTCGGTCCCGAGCAACACTCCCACCGAGGCCGCGCCACCGCCCAAGCCCGCGCCTCTGCCGGCTCCGAAGATTTTGGCTTCAGATTCGCACGCCGATTCGGTAAACGCGAAAGAAACTTCACCGGACTCGTTCGTGCGCTTGCCGACCAAAGAAAGTCCGACCACTCTTCCCGGCAATCCTACTGATCTCGATCTCCGTCAGCAGCAATCTCTTGCAGCGCTCAAGGGCGCGGGGGAAGGCCCTGGGATCAAGGCGCTCAAAGAAGGTGCGCAGATACCCGGCGCACTTAAAGGAACCGGATCTGGGCTGGCGCCCTACGGCGTTCCCGGTGGCAGCGCTAGCGGTACGGGATCAACCGGTGGCGGTACGGGAAGCGGCACCGGCGGCGGCAGCGCGACCGGATTGAGAGGGCTGTCCAGCGCCGATTACAATCAATATCTCAGCCAACTCAAAAAAAGAGTGGAGTCTGTGTGGAAGTATCCTGACGGTGTCAACGGCGTGCAAAAAGTCGCGATCTTGTTCACGCTCGACAAAGCGGGTCGACTCGTGCGCTCCGAGGTGCTGGAGTCCACCGATACCAGGCTGAATGCGAGCGCGGTCGAAGCGATGAAGCGTGCATCACCATTCCCGCCGATTCCGGAGACGCTGAAAGACTTGGCCAACACCCCTCTGCGCATGCAGTTTACCGTCACGATCGGCGTGCGCGGTTAGTCATCCTGCCCGGAAACAGTCCCAATCCGCCCGGGTTTATTGCAATAATTTTCCTATAAGGTAATCATCATCCGATCATCGGAAGGAAAGTTCATGCAGCCGCAAGGTCTCGACCTTATCGACATTATCCATAAAGGCGCCATAGCGACTTACCCGTTAATTCTCCTGTCCATCATCAGCTTGACTGTGGTGTTTGAGCGTCTATGGTCGCTCCGAAATCTTGGTGCGATTACGCTTCGAGTCACTGAATCGATTCTCGAACCCGTCAAAAAAGGCCAGCGCGATTTGGCGATTGCCATTTGTAAGCAAAACTCCAATTGGCCGGTCGGCAGAATTTTTTTGAATATCCTGGAACGGGAAAGCAGCACGCGCCTGGAAGCCGCCAATGCCATCGTTACCGAAGCGCTCTTCGAAGAAACTCAGAAATTGAAGAAAAATCTCTGGATTCTGGGAACAGTGGCCAGCAGCGCGCCTTTTATTGGCCTTCTCGGCACGGTGGTGGGAATCATTAAGTCGTTCGAGAGCATGGCGATCGCCGGAACCGGCGGTTTTGCCGTCGTCGCTGCGGGCATATCCGAGGCCTTGGTCGCTACGGCGTTAGGTCTCGGCGTTGCGATTATCGCAGTCATTTTTTACAACTATTTCCAAACCCGCATCTCGATGCTCACGGGCCTCTTTCGCATTCAAGCCGCCAAAGTTGTCCAGCTCATGAGCGCGTGAGGATTGTATGGCTATGACGCAGCTAGGCGGAAGCGAAGACAGTTCTGATATCGTCGCCGAGATCAATATCACGCCTTTGACGGATATTTTCCTCGTGCTGTTGATTATTTTCATGATCACCAGTTCGGCAATGATCGAATCCGGTGGAAAAGTGAATCTGCCGAAAGCCGTTGCGACTCAATCAGAATCACGCGGCACAACGGTGACGATCACACCGAAACACGAAATTTATGTCGATCAGAAAATCATCAAGGAAGAAAATCTCGAAAAAGTCCTTCAGGATGCGCTCAACAATCGCGCTGACAAGACCGTGATCCTTCGTGGCGACAAGGATGTGTTGCTCGGCGACACCGTCAAGGTGATGTCGATGATCAAACGCGCCGGCGCTTCGGAGATCGCCATCGCGGCTGAAGCGGAAAGAAAGAGTCGCTAGGCCGGGCGCAAAGACTTCTCGATCTCAGCGCGCCGGTCCGTCGGTGGGCGGCGGCAACTGCTGCGGCTTGTTCAGGCTATCTTCACGATTGCGCTCGATTTCCCGCTGAATTTCCGCCGGACTTTTACCCAGCCGGTTGACTTCGAGTTGCAGATTCTTTTCCTTTTCCAGGAAGACTTCCAAGTCCAAGGATTTTTGCGTGCCGGGCTGATAATAAACCGTGATCGATTCACGACTGTTGGTGCCATCACTCGCCCGCGCCAAGACATCGATCTGATTTTTTCCTTCCGCAACCGGGACTGCCGAAGAAAAAAATCCATCGGCGGCCAACCGTAATTGCGTCGCGTTCTGCGCGATGGTCTGGTTGACGACCTGCACGTAATCGACGCCCACCACCGAAATGTTTTCCAGCACCGCCAGTGCATCCGCCGGCCGCATCACGGGCGTATACGTGCCGCCGCTCTCTTTGGCAATACCACTCGCGGCGCGCGGATAGGAGAGCGCCTCCTCCCCGAGCGCGAAGACGTGAATCTTGATGCTGGCTTTTCCAGCCAAGCGTGCCGCGTTGATCGTCAGCGCGACGTCCTCCGGTGTCATTCTCTTACTCTCGCCGATCGGCAGGGTTGGAAACCCGTCGGTGAGAAGAAATTGCACTTTGATCGCATCGGTGCGTTTTTCGCTGCTGCCAAATCCCATCAACTCACTGATGCCCAGCCGTATCCCTTCCACCATGTTGGTGCCGCCATAAGAACCCGAGCGCAGCACGTCGCCCAAGACTTTTCGAACCCGTTCGAAATCGTGCGTGAGCGGTTGGAGCAAATTGGCGCGCTCGCTGAAGCTCAAGACGCCGACGCGCGTCGTCTCATGGTTCAGCTGAAGGAGCAGGCGGCGTGCCGCCGCCACCTCGGCGGCCAGAACGGAATTTCTCGGGTTGCGCACCGGCGGTCCGCCGAGATTCATGCCGCCAATGCTGATTTGCGGCATCGGAAAACCGGTGCTTCCCGGAGGCTGATCGGCATCGCCCAAATCCGCGCCGGCATAAAGTGCGGTGCTGCCCGAAACATCGATCAGCAAAAAGATATCGACGTTCGCCGATCGCCCGGCTTCCCGCGCGACCTTACCGCTGACTAATACTGATTTTTGATCCTGGGTGATCTGTGTGCCGTTTTTCGGCGAAAGGATCTGTAATTTGGGTTGTGCGGAGGCAATGGAGTCCAAACCAATGCTACAGAAAAATAATGAGAGACCAACGAGAGCACATCGAAACAGGTCCATAAATCAACCTCTCCGACATGGGCGACGCTAGCATGATTGTTCAGGGCATAAAAGAGCTATCGCGGTGCATACCTTGATAGCCGGGGTCGTGGTATAATCCGTCGACATGTTGAAGGCTAGCGTCATAGCAGGGCTGCTCTGCGTGAGTTTCGGCATCGCGAACGCACAGTACGTCGTCGTTTTAAAGAACGGGCGGCAACTGGTGGTGCAGAATTATCGCGAGGAAGGCAGCATGATCAAGTTTTCTGGCGCCGGCGGAGAAATCGGGATTAGCAAGGATCAGGTTCAAATGATTCGCCGCGCAGACGCCTCGGAGAGCGCGGCCGTGCCTGGCGTGTCATTAGATCGTCCGCCGCCATCAGCTGTCGCGGAAAGTCCGCCGACGCCGAGCGCACAGCCGGAGATGAAATCACCGGCTGTGGTTTCCGGCGACCAGCAGCAAGCCAAAAAGCGAGCACAAGAAGCCAAAGCCTATGAGGACCGGCTCAAAGACTTGACCGCACAACTGAAAGAATTGCGCGAGCGCTATTCTTTAATGACGCGAGGCAACCAGGGCCCCGAGCCGAGCTTTTTTACCACCGAAGAAGCCTTCAAAGGCCATCAGGAAGATTTGTTGTCACGACTTCGCGACGCGCAGAACAAAGCTCAAGGACTGCCGCTCGGCGGCGCCGCGACATCGCCGCCATTTTCCCTCGACCCCCCGACAGCCTATTCCGACCGGCAAAAGCAGTTGAGCGACTTAAGAGCTCGCATCAGTCAAGTCGAAAACGAGCGACAAAGCGTGATCGATGAGATGAGAGCAAAAGGATTCGAAGTCGGTTCGCTATTTTTGGAGTAACTCCGCCGCAGCGCGTATTCCCAAGAGATAACTGTTCGCGCCGAACCCGGCGATCTGACCGACGGCCACTTCCGCCATGTAGGACTGATGCCGGAATGGCTCGCGCCGGTGAATATTGGAAATGTGAATTTCGACGGTCGGAATTCCCACCGCCGAAATCGCGTCGCGCAGTGCCAGGCTGGTGTGCGTGTACGCCGCGGGGTTGATCACGAGAGCGCCGAATTTACCCGCCGCCTCGTGAATCCAATTAATCAATTCGGCCTCGCTGTTGGACTGGCGAAAGTCAATTTCGACACCAAGGTCCTTGGCGAGCGCGCGCACTTGCTGTTCGATGGCTGGTAAAGTGACCTTGCCATAAATCTCCGGCTCGCGGCTACCGAGCAGATTGAGATTGGGACCGTTCAACACCAGGATTTGCCTATTGGCCATCGACTCTCCTCCGGCGGACATCCTCTCCCTACTTTCCTAATGCGGCCAAAACTTCCCTAGGCGAAAGCCAATGGAAACGAGTCTTCCCGATCCCTTCAGACATGACAAACTTGATTCTTCCCTCGGCTGCTTTTTTGTCCAGCTGGATAGCTTGAATCACGCTCTGCAGCGATACGCCGGCGGGAATTTCGCTTGGCAATCCCGCCTCTGTGATGATCTTGAGAATGCGCTCAAAGCTTTGCTGATCACAGAAACCGAGCTGCATCGAGAGCATGGCAGCTTTGACCATACCGACGGCCACGGCCTCGCCGTGGAGAAACTGCCGGTAATCGGTAGCCGCTTCCAACGCATGCCCAATCGTGTGCCCGAAGTTGAGCACGGCACGCTGATTTTCCTCGCGCTCGTCCATTTCCACGATTCGCGCCTTGATGGAACAAGACGTCACGATGATTCGCTGCAACAAATCGCGATCGAGCGCGACGATCTTTGTCAATTTTTTTTCCAGATCCCCAAAGAGCTGCGGATCCTCGATGATGCCATATTTGATCACCTCGGCGAGTCCCGCAAGGAGCTCTCGTTGGGGCAGTGAGGCGAGCACGTTGACGTCGATGAGAACGAGCTTCGGTTGATAAAAAGCGCCGATCAGATTTTTGCCGTTTTCATGGTTGACGCCGGTTTTGCCGCCGACGCTTGAATCGACTTGAGCGAGCAATGTCGTGGGCACTTGGACATAGGGCACGCCGCGGAGATAAGTGGCCGCGGCAAACCCGGCGAGGTCGCCTATGACACCACCGCCCAGCGCGAGCACAGATGATTTTCGCTCACATCTTTCGGCGATCAGCCGGTCGTAAATGGTCGTCAGTGATTTAGAGCTCTTGTGTTCCTCGCCATCGGGCACCAAGATCGGGACGACTTCAAAGCCGGCGTAATCGAGCGCGCCATGCACCGCATCGAGGTATAATTGTGCGACCGTCGGGTTTGTGACAACGGCGACTTTGCCAGCCAATCCAGATTCCCGAAGCCGTTGGCCGAGGCTATCGAGAATACCGGCGCCGACATAGATGGGGTAAGAACGGTCGCCCAAATTAACGTTTAGGGTTTCCATCCGGCGGTTTTTTTCTGACCTCGAGCATGCCGATAATTTTTTTTACCACCTGATCCACGGTTAGATTGCTGGTGTCGATCGTCACATGAGCCTGGGCATACCGCGATCCGCGCTGGCGCAGCAGAGCCTCGATTTTTTCCCGGCGATCGCTTCCTTGCAGAAGGGGTCTTTTGCTTGCATCACCGGCCCTCGCAAGCAGAACATCCAACTCCGCGGAAAGCCCGATCAACAGCGCCTTGTCTCGGAGTATCTGGATATTTGCATCGTCGAGAATGACTCCGCCGCCGGTGGCGATCACCTGGTTATTCGCTTCCAGCACCGTCGTTAGCGCCTGTTTTTCCAGCTGGCGAAAGTATGCCTCGCCTTTCCGTTCAAAAATCTCTCGTACCTTGCTGCCTTCGGCTTTTTCGATGACTCGATCCAGATCGACGAAGCGCCGGCGCAGCCTTCTTGCCAATGTGCGACCAATCGCACTCTTTCCCACCGCCATGAACCCGATGAGTGCGATGTTTTTCTCCAATGTCTCGGACCGAGGTTCGTGACTTACCGCGGCATCCGACCTAAACCGCACCGCTTCCAAACACCGCGTGACCACAAGTTTTGCCACGCCAGCGCAACATCCGCACTATTCGGTCACGACTTCGGCACTCCATACCTGCAGGCTCGGCGCGCATGGGGCTAATAATTTTTAATTTGCTCCAGATAGTTCTCGTAATTACGCCGCACCTCGCGCAGGGAATCACCGCCGAATTTTTCCAGAAATGCCCGAGCGACCTCAAACGCGACGACGGACTCCCCGACCACCGCTGCCGCCGGCGCCGCGCAAACATCCGAGCGCTCCACCGAAGCATCGGCAGGCTGCTTTGAGCGGAGATCCACCGACTGCAAAGGACTCATCAAAGTCGAAATCGGCTTCATGGCCACCCTGGCGATCACCGGTGCGCCGTTGCTCATGCCGCCTTCCGTGCCTCCAGAGTTGTTGCTGCCGCGGTAAAAACCCGTCGGGACGACGCGCGGAGTCCCTTCGCTCACGTCTTTGCTCGGGTCGAAAAAGATCTCGTCGTGAACCTCCGACCCGCGTCGCCGTGCCATTTCGAAACCGAGCCCGATCTCTACGCCTTTCATGGCTTGGATGCTCATCAACGCACGAGCTAATCGTCCGTCGAGCTTGCGATCCCATTGGGTATGCGAACCCAATCCTGGAGGTAAACCGAGCACGACAACTTCGAAGATCCCGCCGAGCGTGTTGCCTTCTCTTTTACACTCCTCGATCAATGCGATCATTTTTTCTTCGGCTTCTGGATCGGCAGTTCGGACCGGCGACTCTTCCGAGCGGGCGTAGATCTCATTGAAGGAAAGCCGATCGAGATTCGCCAGGACATTGCCGATCGAGCGTATGTAGCCCATGATGCGGATCTCGAACGGGGCCAGCAGTTGTTTGGCGAAAGATCCAACCGCCGTTCGCGCCACGGTCTCGCGCGCGCTCGCTCGTTCGAGAATATCGCGAATATCCGAGCGATCGTATTTAAGCGCGCCGTTGAGGTCGGCATGTCCGGGACGCGGTTTGGTGACAGCGATTTTCTCGTCGCGGTCTTCGGGAAGCGCGGACATTTTCTTTGTCCAATTTTTCCAGTCCCGGTTCTCGATGCCCAGCGCCACGGGCGCGCCGATGGTTTCCCCCCAGCGAATCCCAGAACGGACTTGTGCTTCGTCTTTCTCGATCAACATTCGGCCGCCGCGTCCGTAGCCCTGCTGACGCCGCCAAAGATCATGATTAATTTTTTCGATTTGTATCGGAAAGCCCGCCGGCACCCCATCGATAACCATTGTGAGGCACGGCCCGTGTGATTCGCCCGCAGTCAAATAACGCAACATGCGGGGCTATCCTAGCGTAATAACTTACACCAGGCTAGGGGTTCCCCGGCTGCATAACCGCGACTGGTTGTCCGTTGGTTTTCTTCATCTGCTCGCGCCACAGTTGGTCGGCCGTTGGCAGGTTCTCCGAGCCGGCCGACGCGATCCGGGGTGTGATAAAGACGACCAGCTCTTCGAAGTCTTTCTGAATGCGCCAGTTTTTGAACAACCAGCCGAGCACCGGAATGTCTTTTAGATATGGAATGCCGGCGGTGGAATTGTTGTCGGTGTCTTTGAGAATACCGCCGATGACAATGGTTTCACCGTCCTTCACTAGGACATTCGCTTCAGCTTCGCGATTGAGCTCGTCGAAGGGAACCACCGGCGAGCCTGTGCCGGCCGGCACGGTTGGCGAGTTTGCAATTGAGCTTGATTTCACTTTGATGTTCATGAGCACGAAACCATCGCTCGAAACCTGTGGGACCACGGTCAGATTGATCCCGACGTTAATTTTTTCCGTCGCCACCGCGGTTCCGGCTGCGGCGCCGCTGCCGCTGGCGATATTGGTCGAGCTTGGCAGCACGATCCGGAGAACGCGCTCGCTCTTAATGGTCGAGGGAATGTTATTGAGCGTCACCACGGACGGCCGGGAAATAATCTTTACCAGGCCCTCATTTTCCGCGGCCGACAAAAGCCCCGCGACGTTGTTGCCAAAATAGCCGAAGCGAAACCCTGAATTTGGCACCGGCAATGCCGGTATGCTTACCGGAATACCCGCTGCCGATCCCGCGAACGGCGCGCCGGCGAGGAATCGTGAGCTCGTGATGACCCGGCCATTGTTGAAAAGCGCATCGAGTTCCATTCCGAGAGATTGCGCAAACGTCGGTGTGGTTTCGACGAGGTTCGACTCGATCAGCACCTGGGACGTTCTCAGGTCGAATTTGCCCACCAACAAACTCACGTCGTCGATCGATGTTTGCACGTCGCGCACCATGATCGAGTTGCTGCGCTCGTCGATCACCAGTGCATTATCCGCACGCTTGCTCATCAGCGGCCGAATCTTGGCTTCCAAGTCTTTGGCCTTGGCATAGTTCAGCGTAAAATAAACCGTCTGCATCGGCTCGAGATCTTCTTTGGCTTTCTTCGCCGCAACCAATGCGTCCTTTTCCGCCTTGAGTGCTCCGGCCGTCGAGATCCGCACGACGTTGCCGATCTGTTCCTTATCGAGTCCGTTGGTTGCGATGAGCAAGTCCATCGCTTGGTCCCATGGCACTTCCACCAGACGCACCGTAACCCGGCGATTGACATCGTTGGTGACCACAATGTTCAAACCGCTGACTTCAGCGAGCAGACGAAATACATTTTTGATGTCGGCATCCTTGAAGTCGAGCGAGATCTTTTGACCCGTATAGGTCTTTTCGTTTGCGCGATCTTCGCCGGGCTGCAGTTTCCCCCGCGAATCACTGTTCGCACCGGTGTTTTTCTGCTGTACGTCCTGGCGTTGGCCGCCGCGGACCAGAACTACGTCACGTTTGACATTAATGGTGGGATCTAGTGCGCCAACGGTAATTTTTAATCCACCCTCTTCCGGAGCTACGGTATAGGCGGGAACGCTAGCGGCCGCGATCTCCACGACCAGACGAAACGCCGTCTCGCCGGAGCTCAGCCGCAACGCCGACACGACGCTGGTATCAATCCGGAATAGCTCGTTGGATGGCGCCGCTTTCGCGCCGTCCAAGAGATCCAGTACGATCCGCGCCGGCTGCGGCAAAGTAAAATGGCGGTACTGGGTGATCGGTTGAGCAAATTTAATCAGCAGCGTCGTTTGTCCTTTTTCTTCGCGCACGCTCAGCTCTTGCACGCTCTGCATTCCAGTCGCCGTACCTGGTGGGATGCCGTTCGCCGGCATGGGGGACACCGGAGCTTGTGCGGCCGGTCGGATCGGCGCTTCTTTGCTCGTGGCACACCCGATGAGGCTGATCGCAGCCAAGGCGCAAATCAATCCGAACTCGAGGATTCGGAGTTGCGGATCGCGCCGCAGTTCAATATTTCGGGCAAGCATGTTCCTGCTTTTTATCATTATCGCTACTCCGTTGAGAGTCGCATCGCGATATCGCGTTTTTTTCGCGCTCCATAAGCATCTTCATAAACTTCCTCGACAATGATCTGGTCGCGCCGGATTATCTTCACACGACCGTCATTACTGCCAATCGGAGTTCCAACTTTGACGGTGTAGCCGAGGCCGGCGCTGTCCTCGACGATCGCTCGCGGCTCCTTGATATCCCAGACAATCCCGACGATCTTAAGTTGCCCGATGTCGAGGCGTTCGAGCGGCGATAGACTCTCACGTGAGCGCGACAGCGCAGTGGTTTTGAGCGTCATCGGACGGAAGGGATCGCGCCCCTCCGGTTTCATCACGTGCGCCGGCGGTGCAATTTCGGGTTTTTTCTGCGGCACCGTCATGTCGATCAGCTTGGATTCCGGCGCTGGCTTTTCACTCCCGGATAGCTGCTTTAGTTTCGTTGCCGCCGCATCGGTTAAACCCCGTAAACTCTGGCCAATGCTCGCCGGCACCTTGTTCAACTTGCCCGTAGCTTCTCTCATCTTACCCGACGGCAGCGGTTCTTCGGCGCCGTGGCTCAATGCGGCGAGGCTCAGACAAAGCACGATGACAATTTTCCTTGGCGAATGCATCGATCTTATTTCTTGGTTTTGGCCGCTTTCGCCTTCTCTTCGGCAATTTTCTTTCGCTCCACATCATCGAGAAAGCGAAACGCGGTAGCGACGCTGGTGGTCTCCAACACCACGTTGTCGCCACTGACGGTGGGATTCTTGAAGCCTATGTTATCGATGTTCACGAGCCGATCCATTCGTCCCACTTCATCAAAAAAACTCACCGTGTTGTGAAAAGTGCCTTTGACCGTAATGTCCACCGGTACTTCCGCATAAAAGTCTTGATAGCTCTCGCCGCGCGGCCGAAACAGAAGAACATCAAGCCCCGACTGTTGGGCTTTGCTGGAAATGCTGCTCAGCAATTCGGGAATTTCCTTTTTCTCGGGTAACTGAGCTATCGCCTTTTTGAGCTCGGCATCGAGACGTTGCAGATCTTGACGCAGCCGCGATACGTTTGCTGCCTTTTGGGTCTTGACGGTTTTCTCGTTGCGCGCGATCTCCACACTATCGGCCAATTTCGCGATCTCGTCGGCTTTCGGGGCGAACAAAAAACTGTAGTAGAGCGCGACCATTAAAATCACAGTCACTGCGAGAATTGCGATTTTCTGCGCAGTCGAACGCTCTAGGATCGCGTCGAGGACTTGATTCAATGCTTCTCCTCTTTTTTTACGGCAACAGCCGCCGCGGGTGTGCTGCTCACGGGAATGGTTTCCGCCGGGCGATACACAATCGTTGTTTTAAGAGCGAACTTTTTCAATGTGGCGCTCGGGCCAGCGCCTTGAGTCGTTTCCACCAGCTCGACATCCTTAAAATACCTCGATTGCGCGATCGCCTTCATAAAGTCGGCGATCGTTTGATTGTCGGTGGCGAGCCCGTTCATCGTCAGGCTGCCGGCAGTTTCTTTGAAGTCCGTCAACCAAAGACTCGCGGGAATCGCGCTCGAAAGACTTTCCATGACCAACACCGGCCCGCTCTTTTTCCTGTTCAGGTCTTCGATGATTTTGTTTTTGCTGCGGAAATCTTTGATTTTATTCTGCAGGTCGCCAACCTCTTTAACTTTTGCCGTCAGAGTTTGGAGTTCGGCGCGCAACGCCGAGAGTTCATTTTGCAGCTGTGAGAGCTCCCGCGATTGATAAACCAGCGCGCCGATCAAAAGCGCCGCTAAAGAGCCGAGAACGCACGAACCGATGATAATTTCGCGCCGGCGCGTGACCTCGGCTTGCAGCGCTTTGATCGGGAGTAAATTGACCCGAATCATTTGTCTCCCGCGCGGCGAATTGACAATCCAGCGCCCACCGCAAAGTAGGGGGCCGCTTCCGTTAAAAACTCTCGATCGATGTTTTTGCTAATTGTGAAACGCCGGAACGGCTCGCTCAAACGCACCGGCACCGCCATGCGCTCCTCGAGTAAAGTTCGTAAGCCGGCGAGCTTCGCGCCGCCACCGCTGATGTAGAGCATCTTGAGACCATCGCCATCCTCGGACGAAAATCCGCCGTAGAGGCTTACGGTTCGCCTGATTTCCTCGGCAAGCTCTTCCGACATCGGACGCAGCGTTGATTCCAAGTTAAGACCGTTGTTGCCGTCCAAGATGGCGGTGGTCTTAAACGTTTCAGCGGCTTCTATCGAGATGCCGAGCTGGCTTGCCAGGCTGTCCGTGAAATAGGCTCCTCCGAGCGACAAGTCTCCGGTAAAAATTGAAATTCCGTTCTGCAGAAGTGTCATGCTCGTATACTGCGCGCCGATATGAATGATTCCGGTCACGCCGTGTTCGGCTTCACCCGCATAATTCGCTTCGTACATATTTTCCAAGGCGAAGTAATCGACGTCCATCACCATGGGCGTCAACCCAGCCTCTTCGATCGCATCGGCATAGCTGTTGATGATTTCTTTCTTCACCGCAACCAACAAAACTTCCATCTTGTTGCCGCCGTCGATTTCCTGCAGGACTTGATGATCGAGATTGACGTTCTCGAGATTTTCCGGAATGACACTCTGTGCTTCGAATTCGATATTGGCTTCAAGTTCCGCGGGCTCTTGTTTAGGCATTTGCACTTTCTTCATAATGACCGCCCGCCCCGGCACGGCGGAAATCACCTGTGTGGATTTGACGCGGTTCTCACTGATGAGCTTGCGAATGCTTTCAACCACCGGTTTGGAGTCCACGACCATATTGTTCTGAATGGCATGATCGGGCAGCGGCAGAATACCCAGGCTGAGGATTCGATAACCATTTCGATCGACCGCGGCTTCGATCATTTTGACCGAACTCGAGCCGATATCGAGCGCCACGTAGCCGTCCTTAGCGGCAAAAAGGTTTAGCCGCCCCGGACTAAAATTTTTCAGAAAAGCCAACATTTCAGCGTTTGAAAAGAGTCTGCTTTTGTTCGATCGTCAGCCCGAGAGCCAAGAGGATCTTGCGTTTGGTTGCCATGCGACAATCTTTGCCCTCTTCGATTCGATTGAGAGTGAGCGGAGATATGCCCGCCAGCCGAGCTAACTCGGTCTTGCTGAGCATCTTCGCTTCGCGCATCTTCTTGACGCTGTTCTCGTGATCCATCCCGCTGCTCTGAATTCACACTCTAGACGCGCATCGTTTAATGAGCTGCATGAGACAGCTCGGAGTCAACTAAAATTTGCATTAATTATGGCTAATTGTGGTAAGTCGTTGCGCTGTTAAAGCAAATTAATTGCCATTGGCGCCTCGGGATGGAGCGGTTATTTGCTGAGTCAAATCAGGAAGATCCGAGAATTGATCAAGCCATCCAGCGCCTACAGGTCGCCGTTGAACGACAGAATTGAACAGAAACGTTCGGCGCCCGTTAAGTTGCTTTTGCGCGTGCCCATCGGTACAAATCAGCGATGAAATGCGCCCGGCAATTCGCCCGAGTCGTCGTGCCGGGTCCCTTCAAAGAGCCCCTCATTTACGGCGTACCTGAATCGTTGCAGGAGCGAATTGTTCCCGGTCTCAGAGTCATGGTGCCTTTGCACAAGAGGACCGTGACCGGCATTGTTTTGGAATCGATCTCCGAAAACTTTTTAATTCAGACCAAAGACATTGTCGGGTTGCTCGACGATAAGCCATTTCTTGATGCTCATTTGCTCCAGCTCGCCAAATGGATTTCGCGGTACTACATCGCACCGCTCGGCGAGGTAATCGCCTCGATGCTGCCGCCAAACTCACGCCGGCAAAGTCAAAAGGTAATCATACTCAAGCAAGTCAAGGCCAGCGTTAGCGACGACCTTGGTGATAAGGTTCTCCGCACATTAAGGCAGCATAAAGGCAAGATGCCGAATGCCGCGTTGAAGCGCGCGGTTCCCGACGTCGCGCTGCCTGTCGTACTCGCCCGCTTGGAGTCTCGGGGAATCGTCGAGATCAAAGATCACCTGCCGATGCAACGAAGCAGCAAAGGCCACGCTTCGCCCATCGCAATAGAGCCCACGACGAATGGGCTGGGAAAGTTTCGCCTCACTCTGGAGCAGAACACTGCGCTCCACGCCATACAGAATCGCATCAGCCGCGGCGGATTCGAGACCTTTTTGCTCCATGGTGTAACCGGTAGCGGCAAAACCGAAGTTTATCTGCGGGCTGCGGAACGGACCAAAGCGCTTGGCCGACGAAGCCTCATTCTAATTCCGGAAATTTCACTCACGCCCCAGCTGCTGGACCGCGTGAAGGCGCGCTTCCCGAACAAGACCGGCATCCTGCACAGCGCGCTCACGGCCGCTGAGCGCTTGGCCCAATGGCGCCAAGTCGCACGGGGAGATGTCGATGTCGTCATCGGCGCGCGGTCGGCGGTGTTTGCGCCGATCCCTAATCTGGGACTGATCGTGGTCGACGAAGAACACGATCCCTCCTACAAACAGGAGGAGACGCTTCGATATAACGGCCGGGACGTTGCGGTGCTTCGCGGCAAACTGTTGGAATGTCCGGTAATACTGGGCTCAGCGACACCGGCTTTGGAAACGTACGAGAACTGCAGGCAAGGGCGTTACCGGCTTTTGGAGATCACGCAACGAGTAGAACAGCGGCCGCTGCCGTCGATCGAGCCGATCGATCTGCGCAGACGAGTGCAGTCGAACGGCTCCGGCACGGTCAGGACGGTAGAGCGGGAGTCCTTGGCTCCTGGCCGACAACTTTTCTCGGACGAGCTGGTAGAAGCACTCAACGACAATTTCGCTTGCGGGCACCAAACCTTGATTTTCCTCAACCGCAGAGGCTTCGCCAATTTCGTCCAATGCCGTAGGTGCGGGTACGTCTGGCGCTGTCCTCACTGTAGCATCACCCTCACACTGCATCTGCAGCAAAACAGGATGTCATGTCATCATTGTGATTACCGGCGCCCGCTGACCGACAGTTGCCCGGAGTGCGGCGACGACACGCTTTCGGGCGTTGGCAGCGGCACAGAGCGAGTTGAACAGGCTCTCAAGCAGCTCGTACCCGAGGCCAGAGTAGCGCGCATGGATAGGGATACTACGCACGGGCGCGGTTCACACGAAGAACTGATTCGACGTTGGGAAAGGGGCGACATCGATATACTTGTCGGGACGCAAATGGTGACCAAGGGCCATGATGTTTTTGGCGTCACCCTGGTCGGTGCTCTGCTCGCCGATTTGTCGCTCAATATGCCGGACTTTCGCGCGGCGGAGCGAACATTTCAGCTTTTGAGCCAGGTCGCCGGCCGTTCGGGCCGCGGCGATAATCCGGGGCGGGTCATTGTCCAAACGTATTCGCCCGATCATTACGCGATCCGATATTTAACCGCCCACGATTACCGCGGATTTTTTACCGCCGAGCGCGAGTTTCGCCAGGCTCTGAATTACCCGCCATTCAGTCGCCTGGTCAATTTGCGCGTCGACGGTCCGAAGCTCGCCGACGTAGAGAACAAGGTCCGCTGGTTGGCGGCTCGGTTGCGCGCGCTGCAAAGTCGCAATCCGGAAATTTACCATCAGGTCGAAGTCCTCGGCCCCGCAGCAGCACCCATTGAAAAACTCCGCGACCGCTACCGCTGGCAGCTTCTTCTGCGTAGTAAGCACAGCTCGCGCCTGTTGAAGCTCGCGCGCGCGGCCAGGGAAGCGCTGCCAAACTCGCGTTCGGCGCGGCTCCACATTGATGTCGATCCATACAGTATGTTATGAATTTTTCTAGTTATGGCGATCTTGGAGATTTTGAAATACCCCGATCCAGTGCTGCATAAAGTCGCCGCGCCGGTTAAAAATATTAGCGGAGAAACAGCGCAGTTGATCGAGGACATGCTCGATACGATGTACGCCGCGCCTGGCGTCGGCCTAGCCGCGCCGCAAATCGGTGCTTCCGAGCGCATCCTCGTCATGGATGTCGATCATGAAAACCCGCGCAAGCAAGTTTACAAGCTTATCAACCCGGTGATTACCCGGGCCGAAGGCGAAGTCATTTGGGAGGAAGGCTGCTTGAGCGTCGTCGATTTTACCGCCGAGGTTCGGCGCGCAGCTCAGGTCGAAATCGTTGCGCTCGATGAACATGAGAAGGAAGTCAAAATCGCAGCCGATGGGCTTCTCGCAGTGGCACTGCAACACGAGATCGATCATCTCGATGGCAAACTATTCATCGACCGCATCAGCCGTCTCAAGCGTGATCTCTATACGCGCAGGCGAAAGAAGATGTTGAAAACCGGCGCGGAGCCACCCCAAGAAAGCGCGCGGGTAATGATCTGAAGCGCGCGCCTGCGTCCGCAACACAACCTCGCTAACACTTAGCGGATCGTCAATGTCACTGGAGTGGCCGATCGTTTTCATGGGCACGCCCGAGATCGCCGCCGCAACGCTCGATTCGTTGTTTGGATCACCCGATCGGATCGTCGGCGTGGTGACCCAACCCGACCGTCCATCCGGCCGCGGCCAACGGCCGGTCCGATCGCCGGTCCGGAAACTGGCCGAAGCTCATGGCGTTCCCGTGATCACGCCCGAGAAGGTCAGGGGAGCGGAAGTGCTCGAGACGCTACGCGCGTGGCGCCCGCAAGTGATCGTGGTGGTCGCCTACGGACGGATTCTCCCGAAAACCATTTTGGATTTGCCGCCATACGGTTGTCTCAATGTTCACTATTCGCTGTTACCGAAATATCGCGGCGCGGCTCCAGCGGCATGGACCATCATCAACGGAGAAGAGCAGGGCGGCGTGACGACCATGAAGCTGGTGGAGAAGATGGATGCTGGACCAATTTACCTCCAGGAAGCAGTGCCGCTCGCGCCTGACGAAACGACGGGCTCGTTGCAAAAAAAACTTGCGCCGATCGGCTGCCGCGTGCTTGCGGAGACGATCCGCAGGCTCAAAGAAGGGTCTCTGCTCGCGAGAGAACAAGATGAATCCCGAATGTCCTTGGCGCCGATCCTGAAAAAAGAAGATGGACGCATCGATTGGCGCCGACCGGCCGTCGAAATCGAGCGGCGCGTACGCGGTCTGGATCCCTGGCCGGGGAGTTTCACCTATCTAGAAGGGCGTTTACTCAAGGTGCACCGGACTGTGGTCGTCAGCGAGCATCGCTCGGGCGAGCCCGGCGAAATCGTTCGCGCCGATAGCGGTGGATTTTGGATCGCCACATCAACCGGCGTCATCGGCCTCGAAGAGGTTCAACTGGAGAACAGGAAAAAACTACCAGGCTTGGAGTTTCTCAGAGGTGCGCGGGTGGCAACCGGTGATCGCCTTGGCTGAAAAGCCTCGACCGAGCGTTCGCGCTCGCGCGGCTGAAATTCTCGCCCAGGTCGATACGCAGAAGGCTTATGCCGACATCTTGCTCGATCGAGCGCTCAAGACTGGTGTTATGGATGAGCGCGATCGAGCTCTTCTCACTGAAATCGTCTATGGCACTCTCCGGTGGCGCGGGAAAATTGACGCAGAATTGGCTAAATATTTGAACCGCGCTCTTTCTCGGACGGATGCGCGGATTCGCAATTTACTGCGTCTGACCTGTTATCAGCTGCTCTTTCTCGATCGCGTTCCGGACTACGCCGCTGTGAGCGAAGCTGTAGAAACAGCCAAGCTCTATGGAGGTAAAAAAACCGCCAGTTTTATCAATGGCGTGCTGCGCAATTTGCTTCGGGGCAAACCTCCTAACCCGATCCGTTCGGAAAACCAGTCGAGCGCGTCTCTCGCCGACGAATATTCCCATCCCGAGTGGCTGGTGAAAATGTGGACGGCACAATTCGGTCTCGAGGCCGCAGTCAGCCTGATGCGCGCCAACAACGAAAAACCGCCTTTGGTGGTGCGTGCCAACTCGCTAAAGCGTAACAGGGAACAGTTGTTGGAGTTCTTGCTAAAAGCCGGCGTTACGGCCAAGCCGACCCGCCAATCACCGCAAGGAGTTGTTATCCAATCAGCCGGCGCCGTTGAAAAGCTTCCCGGGTTCGCAGAAGGTTTGTTTCAGGTGCAAGGGGAGTCTTCTCAAATGATCGCGGCACTGCTGTCAGCTATGCCAGGAGAACGGGTGCTTGACGCCTGTGCCGCACCGGGCGGTAAAGCGACACACATTGCCGAGACCATGGAAGATAGAGGCGAGATTATCGCGATCGACAAATCGGCTGCGGGAATTGACAAACTTCGCGAGAACCTGATGCGTTTGGGCATCAACTCCGTTCGGCCCTATCGAGCTGACGTGAGCCGCGAACTCGACGATGATTTCAGCGGGCCGTATGACCGCATAATTGTCGATGCGCCCTGCAGCGGCTTCGGCACCCTGCGCTCACATCCCGAAATCAAATGGCATCGCGACCCCGCAGATGTTTGCCGACTCGGGGCGTTGCAGTCAAAGATTCTCGACTGCGTCGCTCCGCATCTAAAAGTTGGTGGAATCCTTGTCTATGCGACCTGCACCTTGACGGCGGAGGAAAACGAGCGCAACGTGGAATCCTTTCTCGCCCGTCATCCCGGGTTTGAGTTGGAAATTGCCGCAGGCTATCTTCCCGACGAGGCACAACAGATGACCCGCGCGAACTACTTCGAGGCGCTGCCGAGCCGGGATGATACGGACGGATTTTTTGCCGCGCGCATGAAAAGGATTTCCTGAAAGAGCATGATAAAAATCGCGCCATCGATACTCTCAGCGGACTTTAGCCGGCTCAAGGACGAAATTGCCGCCGTTGAAGCAGCGGGCGCGGACTGGCTGCACGTCGACGTCATGGACGGCCATTTCGTGCCGAACATCACCATCGGCCCTGTGGTCGTGGAATCCGTGCGCAAAGTCACCAAGATCCCTGTCGACGTTCATCTGATGATTACCGATCCGGATAAATACGCGCCGGAATTCATCAAAGCCGGCGCCGATTGGGTATCGATTCATCCCGACACTTGTCCGGATCCGAGCGCGACCCTGGAACGCATTCGCGAACTGGGCGCCAAGTCCTCCGTCGCTGTAAACCCGGATGTGCCTTTGAGCAAAGTTGACTTCTGCTTCGACCACATCGACATGATTTTGATCATGACCGTTTTTCCCGGTTTTGGCGGACAGGCGTTCATCCCCGACGTTCTGCCCAAAATCGCTCAGGTCAAACAAGCTTTTGATCAACGCCGATTAGAAATTCTGATCGAAGTCGATGGCGGTATCAAAACCGACAATATTGGACGCGTGGTGGCTGCGGGCGGAGAGGTGATTGTTTCCGGGTCTGGAATATTCAAAACGCCCGATTACGCCGCGACCGTCCGCCAGATGCGCCGTGCGATTCACGCCATTTAACGAGAACTCCATCCGGTGATTTGTTGGGGAAAAGCCGCGGCGCAGCTGTTGTTTTCTGTTTTTTGTGTGTTAGTTTGAGCCCGTCGGGGCGTGGCTCAGCTTGGTAGAGCGCACGGTTCGGGACCGTGAAGTCGGTGGTTCAAATCCACTCGCCCCGACCACTTCCTGTTTTTTTATCTCACAAAGAAATTTCGTTTTGCGAGAACGGCCGAGATAGAGAAGCGCGCTCAATTCTCACGTTTGGCGTTCAGGATGTATCGAACCAGCAGGGTAGCACGGTCACCGTTTTGCGTTTCCTCCAGGATCGCGTCACCGGGCCGCATCATTCGCGTCATGATTTCGTGACACTTGGGTACTCGAAGATTGGTTTTTGAACCGCCCCCCAATTCGGCAAACAGATTTCCCGATTCGACATCGACATAAGTCATGCCTTTGTGCCGCGCCGCGCTCAACACCGCCAAAAGCTTGTTTCGAAAGTCCCATTCAGTGGGTTCCATGCTTCCTCCGACTTGCTCGCTTGAATTGAGCCATGCTAGCACAACCACGTGCAAAAACTACCACCCAAAGC
Organism: Binatia bacterium; assembly: GCA_044869705.1. GTDB lineage: Bacteria > Desulfobacterota > Binatia > UBA9968 > UBA9968 > DP-20. The sequence continues at coordinate 23,317 of JBIOXP010000115.1, forward strand.
GCTCCGGGCTTGCTCTCCCGTAAATATATCGCCTGCGCGATTCTTGGATAACGCGTTGGGTCGTCGTCCGATCGAGCGTACGCTGCATAATCGTCGCAATCGCAATAGTTGCATCCGGCGAGGTCAAGCTGATTCGCAGGAATCGGAACGCGATGAATGCTGGCAGTATAACAAATTCTGAATGAGAAAGTTTATTCCCGGTGGTGCTAATGGCGCTGATCAGCTCCGGCGAAGCTTGGTCGAGTTTTCAAACCGTCACGTAATCACCGGCTGAGATCCGATTTGAATTAGAGCTCACCAGTAGGCAGCGCCACGGTTTCGTCTGTCACACGGTTTGAAAACTCTCGCTCGCCAAAGTTATGGCGGATCACTTTCTGCACATCATGGTAGGTAATCGGTTTTTTCAAACAGATTTGAATCCCACGCGCTTTCAAATCGTACATTTCAGAATAAGGATGATTTCCTTCCATCGCGATCACCAGCGCGTCCGTCGTGTTCGCTGCATGACGTACAATGGATCTCCATTCAGGAGTGTCGAGGTCCACGATCACGGCCGAGACTTTGGCTATTTGATCCAGATACGAAAGCGTGGCTCGGAAACTCGGTGCTTGAAAAACGCGGTAACCATCATAGCTTAACAATGAGGCCAGCGCCGCCCGGGCGAAGGGATGTCGGTCGGCGACGATAATCGTCAGATCCGCTGGACCGGATTCAATTTTTATTCCGCTACGCATTTATCCTCCAGCCGACAAAAGCTTTGCCGGCTCTAAGAGCAATCGGAATGCCGCGCATCGTGCGTCAACGCCGAGCTTTAGCGGGCTCAATGCAACCACCGGAAATTTCGCCCTTTAGGGTGAATTTTGTTTCGACTTGCCGCAGTAAAAGAGCGCAGAAGCAGACCGCCAAATTTGACAAAACTGAGCCTCTTTTTCAGTAACCGTCGGTCTGCACAGGTTTGCTTCCCTGGGGAGCCGTTACGGATTCTCAAACGCCGTGAACCGAAACTCTGGCCGGCAGGTCCGTTAAGGAACGGCTAGACCGGACAGCTGCGAATTGCGCCGATTCTCTCAACGGGTGTCGGGTGCGAATAATGATAGGCGGAATACCAGGGATGCGGCGTCAAGTTCGACAGGTTCTTGATTGTCAGGTTGACCAACGCCTCTTCCATCGCTTTGCCGTCGCGCAATGTGACCGCGGCGAACTGGTCCGCTTCATACTCGTGCTTGCGCGACAACACATTCATCAGCGGTGCAAGATAGAACGTCGCCGGCCCAGACACCAAGCTGAACAAAACCAGCGCCGCATGATTCGATCGCTGCAGACCGAAAGCCGCAAACAGCGGATCATAATGCAGCAGCAAGCTCAGCAAGTACAGGCCGATCAGGAGAAAAACCGTTTGCACAATAAGCATCCGCACGATGTGCTTCAGTTTGTAGTGACCCATCTCATGGGCGAGCACCGCCAACCCTTGATTGATGGTCATTTGCTCGAGCAATGTATCGAACAAAACGATCCGTTTCGAACGACCCAAACCCGTGAAGTACGCGTTCGAATGAGCCGACCGCTTGGACCCGTCCATGGTATAGATGCCGCTGGTTTTAAATCCGAGTTGCTTCGCCAGCGCCAGAATTCGATCGCGCAGCTCGCCTGCGGGAAGCGGCTCGAATTTGTTGAACCAGGGTGCGATGAAAGTAGGGAATATGACGATCATCAAAAGCTGGAAACCTAAAATGAAGCCGAACGCCCAAACCCACCAGTAAGGTCCCATCGCGTTCATTAACCAGAGCACAACGAACAAGAACGGCACACCGATCAGTACGCCCAGCACGACGGCTTTGAGTTTATCGAGAAGATAAAGGCCAGCCGTCGTCTTGTTAAAACCGAACTTTGCTTCCAGATAAAACGTCGAGTAAATACTGGTCGGCAGGCTTGCCAGCGAAAATACCAACGCGACCGCAAGGCAGAATAAAATGCCCACGCCGTAGACGCCGAACGAGTAGCGCTGCGCAACTGCGCTCGCCATTCGATCCAAGCTGACCAGCAATCCACTGAACAGAACGAAGAGCGTGACGGCTCGACCGTAGACTTCGGTCCACCGGCCAAAGCAGCCTCTTGCAAGAGTATATTGGACCGAGCGCTCGTAGTCTTCGGCACCAATTTTATCGCGGAAACAATCCGGGATTTTTTTCTCCGCCCAGCGCGCCCGAACGTAGCGCAAATTCAATTCGTTCAGAATAAATTCGATGCAGAATTCGACTAGGAACAAAACCAGGAAGAGCGCGATGATGAACTTTTCCATCTGCGCGGATGAAATCCAGTGAACGGAAGAGGCTCCGGTTCAGACCGCAGCCAGCGCAGGCGTACTGTAGCTAAACGTCAACCTGCCTTCTGCTTCATCGACCTCGACCTTGCCGCCCGCTTGCAGCCTGCCGAATAGAATCTCATCGGCGAGAACTCGCTTGATCTCGTTTTGAATCAGTCGCGCCATCGGCCGGGCGCCGAAAGTCGGATCATAGCCACGTTCGGCAAACCAACGGCGCGCGCGCGGCGTGAGTTGCAGAAATACTTTGCGCTCGTTGAGCTGTTGGTCGAGCTCGATGATGAACTTGTCCACCACGCGCTCGATGTTTTCCTGACTGAGCGGATTAAACGTGATCATGGCATCGAGACGATTGCGAAATTCCGGACTGAACATCTTTTCTATCGCTTCTTTGCCTTTACCGACGTTCGATTGAGCGCCAAAGCCGAGCGGCGAGCCGCTCATTTCCCGCGCCCCGGCATTGGTCGTCATGATCAAAACAATATTCCGAAAGTCCGCCTTCTTCCCGTTGTTATCGGTGAGTGTCGCATGATCCATCACCTGCAGCAAAATGTTGAACAGGTCCGGATGCGCCTTCTCGATCTCATCGAGCAGCAAGACGGCATACGGATTACGGTTGATCGCGTCGGTCAGCAATCCACCTTGATCGAAGCCCACGTATCCGGGAGGCGCGCCGATGAGCCGCGACACGGTATGTTTTTCCATGTACTCGCTCATGTCGAAGCGCAGAAACTCGATGCCCATCGTTTTCGCCAGTTGTTTTGCCAACTCGGTCTTTCCTACGCCGGTAGGCCCGGCAAAAAGAAAACAGCCGATCGGTTTTTCCGGATGGCCAAGACCGGAGCGGGAAAGCTTGATCGTGCTGGCTAATGTATCAATGGCCGAATCTTGACCAAACACGACGAGCTTCAAATCTCGGTCGAGACTTTGCAATTGCTCTTTATCGGAGCTCGACACGCTTCTGGGCGGAATCTTGGCAATTTTAGCGACGATATGCTCGACATCTTTCGGGCTGATGGTTTTACGGCGTTTTTCTTCGGGCTGAATCTTCACCGCCGCGCCGATTTCGTCGATGACGTCGATCGCCTTGTCCGGCAAACGCCGATCGTTGATATGCTTGGCCGAAAGCTTGACTGCGGCGCGAATCGCGCTGTTGCTATAGCGCACACCATGATGTTTTTCGTAGTGGGGCTTCAAACCCTGCAGGATCTTGACCGCATCTTCCTGACTCGGTTCCGGGATTTCAATTTTCTGAAAGCGCCGCGCCAATGCGCGATCGCGCTCAAAATAGCTCTTGTAATCGTGGTACGTCGTCGAACCGATGCACTTGAGCTCGCCGGAGGCCAACGCAGGCTTTAAAATATTGGACGCATCCATGGAGCCGCCGCTGGTCGCGCCGGCGCCAACGATCGTATGAATTTCATCGATGAAAAGAATCGAATTGGGATGTTTTTTTAGCCCGCTGAGAACTCCCTTGAGCCGCGCCTCAAAATCTCCGCGAAACTTTGTGCCGGCGAGCAGCGCTCCCATGTCGAGGGCGTAAATAACCGCGCTCTTGAGCGCGTCCGGCACCTCTCCATCGTGAATTTTCATGGCGAGACCCTCTGCGATGGCGGTCTTCCCAACGCCGGGATCGCCGACGTAAATCGGGTTGTTTTTGCGCCGACGACAGAGCACATGAATGGTGCGCTCGATCTCGTCATCTCGGCCGATAAGCGGATCGATCAAACCCTGCGCCGCCTTGTCAACCAGGTTTACCGTGAAGGCCTCCAGGGGCTTTACCCGGCGCGACCGCCGCTCCTCACCACTTTCCTCTTCTTCATCCGAGTGCTCGTCAGTTTCTTCTTCCGCGGCAATCTTGGTCACACCGTGCGAAACATAATTGACCAGATCGAAGCGTGTGATGCCCTGCTCTTCGAGCAGGTAGACGGCATAGGAATCCGGCTCGCGATACATGGCAATCAGCAAATTACCGCCGTTGATCTCCTTGCGCTCGGCTGACTGCGCATGGATCACGGCCCGTTGCAAAACACGGTGAAAACTCAGTGTCTGCTGCGGGTCGTGGTCTCGGCCGTGCGGCAGCGTTTCCAGCCGCGCTGTCAGAAACTCTTCGAGAGCTTTATTCAGCTTTTCAATGTCGCCCCCGCAGGCGATAATCGCTGCTTTACCGTCCTTGTCGCGCAGCAAAGCGTAAAGCAGGTGTTCCAAGCTGACGTATTCATGTCGTCGCGACTTCGCTTCTTTTAAGGCGAAGTTTAACGTGGCTTCCAGTTCTTTACTGATCATTTTAAGCCTCTTCCATTGTGCATTTCAGCGGATACTCATGTTGACGCGCCAGATTTTCAACCAGCGCGACTTTGGTTTCGGCGATCTCGTAAGTGTAGACGCCGGCGACGCCAATGCCTTTCTTGTGCACGTGAAGCATGATCTGAACCGCCTCGGTCTGCTCCTTGTGAAAGACGTATTGCAGGACCTGCACAACGAACTCTTTAGTTGTGTAATCGTCGTTGTGGAGCAGAACTTTATAGAGGGGAGGCCGCTTGACCTTTTTTTTGGTCTCGGTGACCAGGCCGTGTTCAAATTCCGGATCTCTGCGGCTCATACTGGACCCATTACCTTAACCGAGTGAAAATAAATCTAACACGCCGTTACACCCGCTCGCAACGATCTCAAATCTAACGACGCATCGCACGATCATTAACTTGGCGAGCGCCGGATGCTATAGTGGGCCCGTCTGTGCCAAGCGACCTGCGCGCCCTTGTTATCAATTCTTTGGAGGTGCCCCATGCTTTCCAACCGGGTGAGCGAGATCATGACCACCCACTTGACCAAGGCTTCGGTCTCCGGCTCGATTTTTGACGTGATGCAGACAATGATCGCCGAGGACGTCGGGCGGATCATTATCACTGATGACGAAGTGCCGGTCGGGATTTTTACCGAGAAAGACGTGGTGAAGCGCGTGGTCAACGCCGGCCTCGACCCGAGAAAGGAGAGCGTCAAAAAAGTGATGACCTCACCGATTCGGGCGGTCCGCGAGGAAACTCACATCATCGAGGCCTTCGGAAAAATGTACCGCGGCAAGTATCGCCATCTGCTCGTGCGTGGCCGGCGCGGCAAAATTATCGGCATTGTTTCGATGCGCCGCATCCTCAACTTGGCCGTCGAGCTCGGCCAGGGAATGGCTGAAACCAAAACTCTCGGCGAGATCGCCACTCCGGCGCTCGGGACCATCGAGGAGACTGCCACGGTTCAGGAAGCGATCAAGAACCTGAGCGATCGAAACGTCACGGCCGTGATCGTCACCGCTGACGGAAAGCCGACGGGCATTTTTACCGAGCGCGATGTCCTGAAGCGAGTCGCCGCTCGTGAGCTCAACCCGCGTGAGACCTCGATCAAAGAGGTGATGACCATGCCGATCATTATCATGCCTGGTTCGAGCTTTGTGGGTGATGTTCTCGCCGAGATGTATCACCGCGACATTCGAAATATGCCGGTCAGAGATGACCAAGGTAAGCTTACCGGATTGGTTTCGATGCCGGAGATTCTTCAGTTTGCGCGGGCCTTTAACATTGATGAGCAGGTGCGCCGTAGCTGGAAAGAAGTGGCTGAATACCTCGATAATGAGGATCAATACACGCCGGGGTAGAAGGCGTAATTTATTGTCTTTCAAGGCCTATGTGTTAGAATCCAAAAATCGCTCGCAGACCAAGGAGGTCGTATTTTGGATACACCGTCGATTAATGATCTAAACATCTGCGTTGCCACCGAAAACGGTTCGGGCAGCGCGTCGTCGAACAACATCCTGTTCAAAGCGATTTTTAAGATGGGCATTCCGTGCTCGTCGAAAAACATGTTTCCATCGAATATTCAGGGGCTACCCACCTGGTATCAGATCCGGGCCAACGCCGACGGTTACTTGAGCCGCAAGGATGTCATCGACGTTATGGTTATGTTCAATGATGCCACCGCCGCCAAAGACATTTACCGCGTCCGTGACGGCGGATTGATTTTATACGATGATTCGACTTCTTTGGCGGCAAATCTGAAACGCGATGGTGTCCAATACATCGGTTTTCCAGCCAACAAGTTGGTCGCTAAGCTCGTGCCGGCCTCGCCCTTGCGCGCCAAGCAGCGCAACATGGTTTATGTCGGCGCCCTCGCTTACCTGTTTGGCATCGACATGTCCGTGATCAAGTCGGTGCTCGAAGACACCTTCGGCAAGAAACCCGCGGTCATTGAGTCCAACATGATCTGTATTGATGCCGGCTACCAATACTGCAAGGAGCAGAATTTCAAACAGAACATCGCACGCCTGGAGCCCATTCCCGACGGCAACAAGGGTAAAATCATCACCGAAGGCAACACCGCAGCGGCACTCGGCGCGATCTATGGGGGCGCCTCGGTGATTTGCTGGTATCCCATCACTCCTTCGAGCTCACTGGCAGAGGCTATGGAGTACTACCTACCCCGGCTGCGCAAGACCAAAGACGGAAAGAAAGCGTATGCGATCGTTCAGGCAGAAGACGAAATCGCTTCCGCAGGTATGGTCGTCGGCGCCGGATGGGCCGGAGCGCGCGCGATGACATCGACCTCGGGCCCAGGCGTTTCGCTGATGAACGAAACCATCGGCTTGGCATACTATGCCGAGATTCCTTCCGTATTTTTCATCATTCAGCGCGGCGGACCCTCGACTGGGCTACCGACACGCACCCAGCAATCCGATATTTCGCTCATGTACAACGCCTCTCACGGCGACACCCGGCACATTATTCTGATTCCTCACGACATGAATTCCTGCTTCGATTTTGCGCGTCAGAGCTTCAACTACGCCGATCGCTTCCAAACTCCAATATTCGTCGCCATGGATCTCGACTTGGGCATGAACCTCTGGTCATCGGATCCGCTGAAGCTTAACCAGGAGCCTTTCGATTACGGCAAGCGGCTGAGCGCTGAACAACTCGAAGAATGGACCAAAGCCGGAAAGAAATTTCGCCGCTACTTCGATCAAGACGGCGACGGGATTCCTTATCGGACGGTACCGGGTAACCCACACCGCGTGGCATCCTACTTTACCCGCGGTTCCGGCCACGATGCCGATGCCCGCTACTCCGAAGACGAACACGATTACAAATATATTCTCGACCGTTTACGGAAAAAGTTCGATACGGCGCGCAAATTCGTCCCCAAACCGATCGTCGAAAAAGAGCGCGGCGTCAAGACTGGAATCGTTTGCTACGGCTCGAGCTACGAGCCGGTGCGCGAAGCGCGCGATCGGCTGAAGGCACGCGGACTAAGAACAAACCACATGCTGATTCGCGCCTTACCGCTCACCAGCGAGGTCCGTGATTTTTTCGCCGAGCACGATACCATTTATCTCGTCGAGCAAAATCGCGATGGGCAGATGGCTGCCATCATTAAAGATGAGTGGCCTGAGCTGGGTACCAAGATCGTCAGTGTACTGATCTACAACGGCCTGCCGGCGACGCCGCTTGAGGTTGTCAATCAGATTTTCGCCGCGGCCCAATCGGCAAAAACTGCGTAAGGACAGGATTGGAAAAATGGCAGATGCAAAAGTAAATCGACTCAATCTAACCGAAAAAGATTACGACGGCGCGGCTTCGACAATGTGTCGCGGCTGCGGTCACGACGCGATTTCCGCATCCGTGCAGCGCGCCTATTTCGAAAGCAGCATCGATCCGCGCAAGGTCGTCAAACTGAGCGGCATCGGCTGCTCGTCCAAAACCCCGGCATATTTCTTGAGCCAATCGTTTGGTTTTAACGCCGTGCACGGCAGAATGTCAGCCGTCGCCACCGGCGCCAATTTGGCAAATCAAACGTTGCTGCCGATCGGTGTGTCTGGTGACGGCGACACTTCGGCCATCGGGCTCGGCAATTTTTGCCATATGATGCGGCGTAACGTCAACATCACCTACATCATCGAGAATAACGGAGTATACGGCCTGACCAAAGGTCAGTTTTCCGCCACCGCCGACGTCGGCTCGGTCATGAAGGGTGGCAAAGTTAACGATATTCCAGCGATCGATTTGGCGGAGCTGGCGATCACGCTGGGCGCAACTTATGTGGCGCGGAGCTTTTCCGGAGACCGCAAACAGTTAACCCCGCTGGTACAGGGCGCCTTGTCGCACAAAGGCAGCGCTATTCTGGATGTGATCAGCCCCTGCGTTACTTTCAATAACCACGAAGGATCGACGAAAAGTTTAAAATACGTCAAGGGTCATCTCGATCCGATCCACGATCTCGATTTCATCCCACCCTACGAGAACATCGAAGCGGATTACGATGAAGGCACGGACCATGAAGTGACCATGCACGACGGATCGCATATCATCCTGCACAAGCTCAGCAAAGACTACGATCCGACCAACAAGCTACAGGCGGTTCAGGCGATTCACGCCGCCATCGCGGAAGGGAAATTTTTGACCGGACTGATTTATTACAATCCCAACCGAAAAGAATTCGCCGACGAGTTAAATCTCTGCGACCTTCCGTTATCGGAGCTCAGCCAGGACGACCTCCAGCCGCCCCTCGAGGCACTGGAAAGAATCAATGCTGATATGATGAAGTAGAATTTGCGATGACTTTAAAGAAAGGGCCTGGCGGAGAAATCCCCCGGGCCCTTTGTTTTTGCAGGATTTGCTGTCTTAGAGTCCGACTGCTTGCTTCGTGGGCACTTCCTTCCAAGTGTCTATAATCTCGCCGGAAGATGCCACGAGTCCGAAATGCCGCCGCATATTTTCCAGCGTCCCTAGATGTAACTTGGCTTCGTACGCCGCCGAACAGTCTTCGATCATCGTGACATAGTAGTCATACATGTACCCGTCCCGCGCGGTGGTTTCGACGCAGACATTGGTGGCAACACCGCACACGAGCACGCTCTGAATATTTCGCGCCTTTAGAACGGTGTTGAGATCGGTGTTGATAAACGCGCTGTACCGGTGTTTGATCACTATCCGCTCGCTCGCCAGAGGCGAGATTCCCTCATAAAATTCCGCGCCCCAGGTTCCTTCACGGCACGTGCTCAAGCCGGCTTTTTGCGATGTCCGGTAGATCCACGAGGGGGTATCGGTCCATTCGCTATGCGTGGTTCGGATATAAACGATCGTCAGCCCCACGCGACGTGCTTCCTCGATCAAGCGGAGCAGATTTGGCACCATCGCCATCGCCGCGCCGACATCTTCGCCGCGTTTGGCTGCGCTCCCGTCCGGACTGACAAAGTCGTTTTGCACGTCGACGACGATAAGCGCCGCTTTTTTGGGATCGCAGCGTTCTTTCAGAGTTCGCAAGACATCCATGGCGTTTCCCCCTTTTATGCCGCAGATGAGAATCGTAGATCGATATCGCATCTGCGATGCTCGATCTGCGATTCCCAATCCTTATCAATGATCATGCTTACGCTGCAAACCCCCATGTCCCATAGCCATGATTTCCACGCGTGTGATTTTCTCTCCGGCCAGGAGACGCGGCAAAAGCGCGTCGAAGGCGGTAAACGGATCGTGCAAGACGCACCCGGAGAGTCCCATGACTGGCGTATGGCCGAGGTAAGCCATCAAAAACATCGAACCTGGCAAGACTGGAAAACCGTGAGTTTCCACTACCGCCCCGCTTCTCCGAATCCCTTCGGGTGTTTTGTCGTCAGGATCCACGGACATGCCGCCGCTGACGAGAATTACATCGGCCCCGGCCTGTTTGGCTTGCTTGATATTTTCGGCAATGACTTCCGGATCGTCGGGTGCCAGCTTGACGGACTCGAGTCGTGAGCCAAGCTCAGTGACTTTCTTGGTCACCACCGGGCCGAAGCCGTCTTTGATCCTGCCGGTAAAAACTTCGCTGCCCGTGACCACCAGGTGTACGCGTTTGGCCGGCATCGGCAGCACTTTTACGATCGGCTTTTCTCTGCAAAGCGCTTCGGCTCTTCGCACGAGCTCCTCTTTCACGACCACGGGAATCGTTCTTGTCCCAGCAACAACGGTTCCCTCTTTGACATATCGGTCCGCGGGCAGCGTCGCCAGCATCAGATCACCCAGTGAATTGAAACGGAAAAGCAAATCGCTGTCGACCTTCAGCAAGCCCGAAACTGTAGCAACCAGGTTGATGCGCCCCTCACTCGGGTCGGTGAGCTTCAGGTTCTCTCCCGCCGCGG
>JBIOXP010000116.1:0-25463 GCA_044869705.1 Binatia bacterium
AGTGAGGGAGAGAAGAAGTTGGCCATTGCGTTATCGTTCGGTCACGCCACTTGCCAGCTCTCGACGGGCTTGCTCGGCGAAGCTCCAGTTCCGGACCTGATCGAGAGCAACCGGAGTCTTACTTTTCAACTCCAGGAGCGACTGTTCGATCAGGACCCGGACAGCAGCGTCGGAAACGACTCCACCGGCAGACCAGCTGCTCTTGCCGAGTTCATAGCTTCGGGCGGCGATCTCGGGAGCGACTTTGAGCCAGTTACCGATAATCTCCGTCGTTTCCTCGCGATGGGCAGAGGCAAACGCCATGGCGCGGAAAATCGCCCGCACAGTCGCGAGAACTAGTTTTGGATTGTTGCGCAACGTCTCGTCGCCGGCGGCGAGCCCTGACAACGGCAATTCCATACGCTCGCCGAACCACAGAAGATCTCGATAGCCGGCCTTTTCGGCTTCGAGATTATACGGCAGAGTAAGTATGGTCGCGTCAACGCTACCCGCGACGAGCGCCGCATAACGCGACGCAGCTCCGCCCATCTGCAGGCGGATCAGGTCGCGGTCGGCATCCAACCCTTCCTGTTTGGCGACGGCGCGCAGCGCCAAATCGGCAGCCGCTCCAAAACTGCCGATGGCGATGCGTTTACCTTTCAAGTCTTTTACCGATTTGATCTCCTTACGAACCGTAAGAAAATAGTCGGGACGGCCAAGTAAAACCGCAATCAACTTCACCGGCAAACCCGCCGTGGCGGTTTTGATCACCGACGTGCTCGGCGTGGCGAACTCGACGTTTCGGGTCAGTAGCGCGTTAACGGCAATGTTCGCCCGCATCGTGATGGTGAGCACATCGAGACCTTCAGCGCGAAAAAACCCTTTTCGCGCCGCGATTTCCAGCGGCAAGGTGCTGATGCCGGGGCCGGTCGATGCAATTTTTAGGTTGTCTGCATTGGCCGCCGGAGAGAGGCAAAGCCAAATCAGTAAGAACGCGGTCACGGGCTGAGAGCGCAACCGCATAGGGTTGGATTCCCGATGCAGTGAGATGCTGCAACTAGCCTTTGGCTGTGACGTGGGCACCGCCAAAAGCTTCGGAGCGGTTGCCGACGAGCACGAGCGGCTCGTCACCGACATTGGTAATCTGGTAGTAGTCTTTGGCGCCGAAGAAGACGATCTCGTTTTTCCCGATGACGCGCTCTTCGCCTTTAATCCCCTTGACCGAAGCTTGGCCCTGAAGGACGAGAAAAGTTTCCGGCGAAAGGTGATAATGCAAGTCGGTGTGCTCGCCCGGCCTGAAGTAAAGGATCCACGAGCGAAACTTGTCATCGCCAAACAGCGGCACGAAGCGTTTTTCTTGGTCCTCGGCGATGCGCATGGTTTCGTTGAGATTCGCAAAATCCATCTTCCCTCCGAACAGCCTAAACGGCGGTAGAAGACGAAGTCAGTCCGTCAGGTCGAGTAGCACGCCGTCGGGATCGGACAGCGAATATTTGCACAGGCGGCATCCTTCGAGATTTTTCTGGCGAGTTTCGCCGTCCCGCCCAATGGCGATCTTGCGCGGCGCTGAATCGGGCGCGGTTGCGGCAAGGCTGTCGAGATCTTTTTTGGTCTGCTCGAGATCATCGACCTTGTAGCCAAAATGATCGAGGCCAGCCATGTGTCCGCGATATTGCACCATATCCCAAGGGCGAATCGCGATATTCACTTTGCCGTCAGAGAGATAGTAACTGTTGTCACCCGAAAGACCTTCCACAGGCTGGAGGTCGAAAACTTTTTGATAGTACTCGGCAATGTGCGCCGGCCGGCCGCTGCGGATGCAGATATGATTGATCCAGCGCGGCTGCTCCCAGCCGAATTCGACGTAGCCTTCGCGTACGTTGGCCATGCCTTTCTGTGAAAGATCGAATTGATTACCGTCCGGGTCATGACTCCTGAGGCCGGCGAAAGGAACGTGGCTTTGGCTCTGCGCGACAAAAATTTCCGGATAATGCTGTTTCAAGCGATCGCGTACCAGTTGCACATCATCGACGGCAAAACCAAAGTGATCGAGTCCAGAGCGAAAGCCGGGCTGACGCTGCAGCAATGCCAGGCCGATCACGCCGTCGCTCAAATGGCCCCGGTTCTTGTTGTATTCACCTTTTTCATCGGTCATGCCGTTGGTGATCTTTTTCATGTTGAAAATAGTCTGGTAAAACTTGGCCTCGCGGTCCCAGTTCTCGGTCATGACGGCGATGTGCCGGATACTTGCAAACATGGTCGTTATCCTCCTCTTGTGTTGGATTCATTTCAGAGTTGGTGCGTGCTGTCAACCGCCGAAGACGCTCGATGACGACGGCGCCTCCGGTCCGGCGCTATCGACAATGAAGTGTATGCAGATAACTTGACTTAGCCCGACCGAGCAGGTTAGCTGCGAGCTTGTCATCATGACGATCCGATCCTTTGATCTTTTGCAGCCGCGCTCTTTGCCCGAGGCGGTGGACATGCTCGCTCGACACGGCGATGATGCGCGCCCGCTCGGCGGCGGGACGACATTGGTTGTTTTGCTGAAGCAGCGCGCGCTCTATTATCCTTATCTGGTCGATTTGCAGACGATCCCTGGCTTGGCTGAAATCAAAATCGAAGCGGACGGCGTACGAATCGGCGCTCTGGCGACGCATCGGCAAATCGAATGTTCTCCGGTGATTCGCGCCTCATTTCCGGCACTCGCCGATGCGTTTGGACAGATTGGCAATGTGCGGATTCGTCAAACCGCGTCCGTCGGCGGCAACTTGGCTCATGCTGATTACCGTCTCGATCCACCGCCCGCGCTCTTGATTTTAGGCGCCGAGGTCAGCCTCTTTGGCGCCCGGGGCGCGCGCACTGTGCCGCTCGGTCAATTCTTTCGCGGCTTGTATGAAACTGTCCTTGAACCAGCCGAGTTGTTGGTCGATATCAAAGTTCCTTTCATGCCCGAGAATAGCCGCGCGGTGTACTTGCGTTACAACACCCTTTCGGCCAACGACTGGCCCTGTCTCGGCGTCGCCGCGCTTTTGACCCAAGCCAGCGGTCGTTGCTGTGAATTGCGCGTCGCTCTGGGCGGATTGGCATCGACCCCCGTACTCCTCGGCGGATTAGATTTCGTCAAGGATCAGACGCTCGATCCCGCGGTGATCGATCGGCTGCTCGACATGGTCGACCAGCAAATTGCCCCGGTTGCGGATTTCCGTGGCTCAGAATGGTACAAACGGCGCATGGCTCGGCTGTTTGTAAAAAAAGCGCTTGAGCAACTCAGCACTCACTGACTTTTTTGACGCGTGAAACGCAACATCACTCTAAATATCAATCGTCGCGTAGAGACGCTCACGATCGACGATGCGGATACGTTGCTCGAAGTGTTAAGCGAGCGCTTGAAGCTCTGGAGCGTGCGCGAGAGCTGCGGTGTCGGCGTTTGCGGCAGCTGTACCGTGCTCATCGATGGACAGCCAGTTAGCTCCTGCTTGTTGCTGGCGGTTCGTGCCGCCGGCGAGATCACCACGTTGGAGGGTCTTGAGACGGGATCCTCGCTCCATGAAATCCAGCAAGCTTTCGTCGAAGAGCGCGCCTTACAATGTGCCTATTGCACGCCCGGTTTTGTGCTTACCGTCAAAGCCTTTCTCGAACAGAATCAGAACCCTTCCGACCAAGAGATTCGCGAATATCTTGCCGGGAATCTTTGCCGCTGCGCCGGCTACCCAGACATTTTGCGAGCGGTTCGCAGCGCTCAAGCAAAGCTCAACTCTCGCCAGCAGTGACTCTCCGCCGGTGATTCCGTTCTAACGCCTGCTGTTGCGCGCCTCGTGGAGCATGCGACGACAAAAGTGTGCCCGGTTGAAGCGATTTGTGCGTTCGGCAAAAATAATTTTTCGCGGAGCGCCGTCACGGCGTAAACAATCCGGCAAATTGCTGAGACAAATCGGCAACTCTTCCCAGACGAGCCATACCGAATGGTTGCTGGCATATTATATGCACATGGCGTCAGGGAAACTCGGCTCATGGAAGAAATCGCAACCCTCGATTCTGTACGACGCCCGCACGGCTGGAATCTCGATCGCCTTTTTGGCGCGGCAAGCAAAGATACCGTCATCCGTTTGCGCTGGCCGCTGGTGATCCTCTCTTCGTATCTGCTGTACTACACACCGAGTGAATGGTTGACGCCAGCACAGATCCAGGCGCTATTAGCGCTCTATTTGCTGAGTCACTCGACCTTGTATTTTTTGGCTGACGATCTGTTCGACTCACCGTATTTTTACGCACCGCTGCTGATCTTCGACACCGTCGTGCTGCTTGCAGTTTTTAGCACCACCGGAACCGCCAGTCCTGATTTTTACGTCGCTTGTTTCTTTACAATTATCGTGAGCTGCATTTGCAATGAGGCTCGTGGCTTGCTGATCACTACATTATTGGCACCCCTGGGATACGCGTATTTTGTTTTCCGTAACTCGGCGGAGCTCGATCCGCAGGTCTATCTGAGATTGCCATTTCCTTTTGTGATCTCGCTTTTCTATGGCTACTTCGCGCAAGTCGCGCGCATGCGGCGCCGAGGGCGAATCAAAGACGAACAGGTACGACTTCAGCAGAAAGCCGCGACGGAAATTCGCCGCCAGCGGGAACGGCTGGAAGTACTGCATGAAGTGAATCGATCGATGACGTCGACCTTCGACAAAACAGAGATCCTCGAATCATTCCTGGATTCGGCTTTGATCCATTTGCCCTATGCGGCGGCCTGCGTTCGGGTGAGAAATCCTGGCAGCCAAAAGCTCGAGACCATGGCCGCAAGGGGTTTCAAAGTCAGCGCGCTGGAGCATGCAACGGAGTTGGTCGGCCTGATCGATGCCGTGGCGCGATCCGCGGCGCCGCTTGCGGTGCGTAACGTATTCACGGACGCGCAAATTAAAGACCGCGAGTTCTTCGAGAGGGAAGGCTTGGTATCGCTCGTCGCTCTGCCGCTTGCGGCGAACCGAGAGGTGCTGGGGTGTTCGGTGTGGCTCACTCGTAACGAGCATGAGCTCAATCAGGAAGAAATCGATTTTCTGTCGACCTTGGTCGGCCAGGCAGCGGTCGCCGTCCAACACTCAGAGCTCTATGATGAAAGCCGGCGACAAACCGATGAGCTTCGCGGCGCCCACAAAATCAAGGACGAATTTCTGAAGGTCGTATCGAGCCAGCTAAAAACGCCATTGAATGTGATCGGCGGGTACGCCGACATGTTTTTGCATGGTGTGCTGGGAGAGATGACTCCGATCCAGGAAAAGGCGATCGAGACGATTGGGCGGCAATCGAAAGAGCTGCATCGCTTGATCAACACGGTGCTACAGGTGAGCAATGTAGAAGCCGAAAAGCTTCACGTTGAGCTTCACGAGTTTAGCTTGTGGGAATTTTTCTCCGAGCTGCGCTCATTCTACGACGACGGGGTCACCAGAGAGGTGCAGTTGGTGTGGAGCTATCCATCCGATTTGCCGTCGGTCCGCTGCGACCGAGCCAAGCTCAGGCGAATATTGGAAAATCTCATTGATAATGCGATCAAGTTTACCGAGCGGGGAACCATAGGCATTGTTGCACGGTACATGCAACGAGAGAAAATGCTGCAGATCAAGGTGCTCGATACGGGCGAAGGAATTCCTCAGGAGCAGATCCCGAAAATTTTTGAGCGCTTTCAGCAGGGGCCCAGTGGCGGCGCGCCTGTGCACGGCGGTTTCGGTCTGGGACTCTATCTCGTGAAGAAGTACGTCGAGGTTCTCGGCGGCGAGATTCAGGTGAACAGTCGTCTCGGTGAGAGTTCGAGCTTCACTCTGCAGATCCCAGCGCCAGTTGACAACACGACCAGGGCGGCTTCACAACTTCGCCGGACTACGACAAGCCAGTCCATCGGCGCGAACGCGCACTAGTCGGCGCGCCGCTTGTTCGAACGATCCAAATGGTTTCAGTGCGGGGTATCGATGAGCGCGCGGCTATCTCGTTTCAAATACATGCGCACCCAAAGATCGTACAGGTTGTCCGGGCGGAACACGTCGATCTCTTTGCGGCCAGACGATGTCTCGACGACAACGCTTATCGATAATTCCTGCCAGGCGATTCCCAGAAGCCGCTCGCCTCGTTGATTGACGAGATCTCCGACCGTACGCAACAACTGAGATAGACGGTGGCCGTCCGTCGTACGGTTTTGCGGTCGCCGCCGTGCGCGCTGCTCGCGTTCGATCCGATCGAGCTGGCGCACAGAATAGCGGAGTCTCCTGGCGGTCTCAGATTGCGACCGTTCGTCGGGTTCCTCATGACCGATCGGCAGCGCCGGCATCTTGTTGCGCCATAATTTCCGCAAACGATTTTTGCTGATGCGCAATACCGGATTGGCTTCTGCCTCGCTCTCCGATCGCACCCAGACCAGATACGCGTCGCCCACGGATTCCAGGTTGAAAGTGGATAAATGCAAATTTTCCAAGTCTTGGCCGATGGCGCGCAAATGCCGGGCATAATCGGCAGGGCTAATTGTGGTATTCATCGCCTGGCTCTGATCTACCCCGAGCAGCGTGCCTGATGCGTGCACGCCAACGATCAAGCGAAGCTTCGATCGGCGCGGACGCCGCTTCACGGCTGCATTGCCGCGAACAATTGTATGCACAGGAAGCTTATAGTTGCAATTGAGACAAAAATTGGTCAAAGAGGCCGCGCCGCCGCGTAGGAGGGATTTCGCAACCGCAAAACCGACGAAGTAATGGCAATTTGGACAGTGGCGGGCGCGGTATTTGGACACCATCGGCAGCTCGATTCGCGAGCTTTTAAGTGGAACGATGATAAAAGTCAAGCAGACTCGGAGTGGTTTAGGTCAATTAGGAATTCATCGCGGGGAGATTTTGTTTGTGCCAGCTTCTCTGTCAAATCCTGTCACTTCTTGGAAGCAAACGGCTACATCGGCGGCCTTAAATTGCTTGTCCTCTCGGTCTGCGAAACTTTGGACCTGCCGAATGCGCTAATCCAAAGAGCCACCGAGACCTGGACAAGAGCCGAGTATCACGAACGACTGTGGCTTGGCTAACTCTGGGCGGCGGCCGGAAAAATGAGTGACTTGATTACGACCGGCACGGCGCCGGAAGAAGGAATGAGCGCGCCGATATCGATGTAGTCGAAGTCGCTGAGCGCGATGCCATCAATGGAAATGATCGGTACCTCCAACTGCAATTCTTCTCGGAAATGCAGTCCGACGATGCCGCCGATATCGCCGTCATTGACCAGCACCAACGGATGACCTTTGGTGAGAATCTCCTTTAGCCCTTCTGCAATGCCGCTGGAGAAAGCCTGTAAGCGGAAAAATGTCGCAGAGCCGTCCCAGTGAAAAGCAACGGCAACGGCCTGGCGACCATGCAAGAGATCCAAGCGACGAAGCGCATGATCCAGAGCGGCACGCACGGTTTCTTTCGTGAAATCATCTTCGCTCAGCACAAACTCCGGCGCCACCACGGCAACATTGCGCACCGGCACAGCGCTTTGGGGCGTAATGAAGATGGTGTTGCCGCTCACCTGCACCGTGTATTGCGATGCGCCGATAACGGTGGCGCGAATGCGCGCGTTGGGCTCCATCACGAGCAGGCCAAGGCTGCCGGCACGCCGATGCACTTCCGCGGCGATCAACGGCCCCAGATCGCCGAAGCTGTTTTTGGCCCGGTTGTAGATAAATTCCGAGACGCCGCCGGAAAACATCACACAATCGATCTCACCTTGATACGATAAGGGCGGCAGCCGCAAAAGACTCGCGATATCTTCAGTCATAGCTTGGGGCTTCAGAACAGAAAACAATTTGTCCACCATTCCGGAAACCATCGCCCGGAGCTTCGCCTCAGGAACCTGCTCTCCGAGCGCCGGCGCAAATCCCGCCCAGCCAGCATGCCTGCGACCGGCTTCTTCGATGCGTACGACGGCGCCGTCCTGATCGAACGCGAGCAAGCGGGCGCCGATATCGATGGCGGAGACTTCTTGGACTTTGCCGTTATTGCAGATCGCGAATTTACTGGTGCCGCCGCCGATGTCAATATTCAAAACCACGCCGCCGATTTTTCCCGAATGCGCGACCGCGCCGGATCCGTGCGCGGCCATGGTTGCTTCCAGACCATCGCCCGCGCTGACGGCGACGAATTTTCCAGCTTCCTCGGCGAACAATTCGGCGATCGCGCGAGCATTGCGCCGGCGTACGGCCACGCCGGTAAGAATCAAAGCGCCGGTGTCCACTTGCTCCCGATCGATTTTGGCTTTTTTGTACTGTTGATTGATGAAAGCTTCGAGAGCGTCGACGTCGATCCGCGTGTCGTCGAGGTAAGGCGTCAGCAGAATGTCCGATTCGTTCAACACCTCGCGCTTCGTGACGCGATAGCGCGACCCTTCGAGGGTCAATTCGAGCCGGGAAAAAACCAAGTGCGAAGTGGAGGAGCCGATGTCCACGCCCACGCTGGTGAGCTGAAGATTTTCCTCTTCCTGCATGTGGCGGTTGGCGCTTGAAAACGAGCCTCTCGGTGCAGTGGCCATGAAACTCCTTGGGATGGAAGATGGTTGGCGTTCGGAGTCTAGGGTCGGCATTGAGCCAAACCCGTAAACTCCAAACGCGAGACGCTGAAATCGCTTAGTAGGAATGCTGGTACAGGTCCGGTTCCATGCGCGACTGTGCGCCGACCTTGGCCAGCGTCTCTTCGAACTCCTTGCGCAGGAACGGATCTTCTTCGTTGTACGGAATCGCCGTGCCGCCATCCTTCATATCGATGGCGCCGTAATCGATCGCCCTTTCGCCGGGTTTGCCGCGATCGCGTCCCGGCGCATTGGGGCCAAACCAGGCGGTCAAGCGGAGCGGTTCTTTGCTCGCGCCGAAATGGGCGTGGAACCAGTTGCCGCTCATGGGCGCGGCGCTGACCATTCCCACAGGCTCGTAATCCTGGCGACGAATTTCTTCCGTGGTGCCTTTTTCCCAAGGATGTGTGCCGAGCTTCGCCGGCCAAGTATAGGTGTAGCCTTTGCCGCTGAGGCAAATGAGCACCGCCGCCGATCCATGCGCGTGGGCTTTCGAGTAGCGCCCGGTTTCGTGTTGGCCAATCCAAAAATAAAATTGCTGGCCAGCCATGTGCGGTTCGATGCGGCGATAGCCCGGCGAGCGGCGATTATCGAGGGGCAACTCGCAGGACATGACATCGGGAATAATATTGGTTTGGCGCATGGCCAGGCCGCGCAACGGGTCCGGTGTGACATCTTCCTTGTACTTGTAATAATCATCACGGGGGTCGAAGCGGTCTTTGAAGTGGTAGGGGCAATTGAAGATAAAATCTTCATTGTCGAAGTTGTTCATAATGTTCGGCGCCGTGGTGCCGGCCAACAGCAGCGCTGGGCTCGAGGTTGCGTTTACGATCCGATGCATGGCGTTCATCGGGATCGCAAAAATAGAACCCTTCTGCCATTCGAAAGTAAGCTTTTTAGGATTGCCATCGACCCAGACCTCCGTAGTACCGCGCCCCTCCACGACTAAGAACTGCTCTTCGTAGAGATGTTTTTCCGCGTTGAGTGCCCCCGCGCCCGGAACTTCGACGACATAGCTGCCCCACAACCCCTCGGTGCCGAGAAGCTGAATGAAAGTGCCTTTGCCCCCGGTGCGCTTCCAGGGTTTGAGTGGCAGATCCTGCACCCGGCGCACGCCGATATCGCGATAGATCGGAATATTCTGCGCTTCCATGAAGTTGTCGTAGGGCGTGTTCGGCCGGACAAATTTACCGTAGCCGGCGCGAGTCTTTTTATCAGTCGGTTCTTTGAAATTTTGCTCAGCAGGATGATCCATGAATGCCTCCTTACTCTCGTATCGATCTTGGAATCTGCAAATGCGGGCGTGAGGTCGCGATGCTCAGCGCAAGCCCGGCGGATTTGCAATCAATTATTATCGATTGGTTTAAGGGGAGTCAAACGAGCGGCGATGCGGCATTACCGCTGCAGAGATCGTTCTTTCGGCAATCACGAGCGCGAGATTATGCCAATGTGCCATTGGTAAACGTCAGGCGGCGATAAACGTTCCGGGCACAATCGACGTCCCTTTTGCAGTATTCAATGATTTCGGCGAGCTTGCCGGCGCGGTAGTAAGGATAGACTTTGGCTCCGTCGAGGCTTTTTTTGGGCGATGGAATGCCGAGAGCTTTCGAGATCGCCTCGAGGCTGACATGCTCCCGACCCCATTTGCTCCATTCCTGCATGGTGTCGTAAACCGGCGCGTTCCGAAACCGGGCGAAGGGAATATCCCTCGAGGGCTTGATCTGGTGAATGATCGAGCGCTGGTAAATGAAACGCAAATCAAAGTCGAGAATGTTATGCCCGACGAAAAGATTGCAATCTTCGGCCAAGCGCCAGAAGCCCCTGATGATCTCCTGCTCATCGCCTTCGAGAACCTCGATGGCAGGGTATGCTGCAGGTTCGATGGCGTAGCAGAGGCAAAGAATCTTCGCCGTGGTCGCCGAGAGACTGAGCTTCTTGAGCAGATCGCCTTCGCTCAGCTGCAACTGCGCCTCGAGAAGCCCGTGCTCGAGCAAAGCCTGCTCGGTAGGCACAGTTTCGATATCGAGAAAGATGACCTTCATGAAACGCGCGTCAGAACAGCCAGAGCTCCTGACTTGGCTTCTGCGGACCGAGCTCGACAGCTTTGCCGAGGCGCAAAAAAATAACTTTGAATGCTGCCGCCGAACGCCCGAGGCTTTGCTCCACCGCTTGTAAATAAATTTCCGCTTGTGGCCGATAGCGCTCGACGCCTTGGCTGAGCTCGGCTCCGGCGATCCTATCTGTCTTATAGTCGGCCAGGTAAAGCAAGCCATTTTTTTCATAGATGAGATCAATGATGCCTTCCATTATCTGGCCATGCCAGGGCATGACCAGCGGCACTTCGCGGCCGAGAATGCGGGCGCTGGCGATTTCGGAGTAGGCGCTCGAACGAATAAACCCGGCAAAGATGCGCTGGAGTTCGGATTCGATCGAAGCCAGGAAGGATGACGGTTCAGTCGAAAGCGCATGGGAAAGCCAGTCACGAAGCACGTCCTCGAAGCGAGTCACTTCATCGGCGAAATCCCAGTGCTGCAGAAATCGATGCGCGAGGTCGCCCACGACGAGCGCGGGTGGGCGGCCATAAACTTCTCCGTCGCTCCGGTTGCCTGCTTCCGTCAAAAACTGTTCCTGATGTTTGAGGCGGGACGGCGTCACGAATGGGGCTCTCCGGCCCGTGCTTTCATAGTTGAGCCTGCGGCGGCGCCAGCGCTCGATAAAATCTTGCCACTTCACGTCAGCCGTCGTACTTGCGCTTTTTTGACTCGCGCTGGGCGCGGTCAAATTTGCGCTCACGACCTCGAGCGCGATTGTTCCCTGGCCTACGGCGATCGTTTCCGATTTCTGCGCGGCGGCGATCCTTTCTTCGAGCGTACTATCGAGCATCGAAAGGAAGCTGCCGGTCGAGCGCCGGCTGCCAGCCGCGCAGGAAATGATTAAATGCTCGCGGGCTCGGGTCATGCCGACGTAGAGCAGACGTTTTTGTTCTTCAGCGGTTCGAAGCCGAGACTTTTCCGCAATGTAAAGCCCGGCAAGGTCGGAAATTTGACCAATCCGAACTCCGGTCAGCCCCGTCGACCAGTCGAACAATGCCTCCGCATCGGCGGCGCGGCCGCCTTCCACTGCGGTATGGCAGCCGGCGAGAATGACGATTGGAAATTCCAAACCTTTGGCTTTATGGATACTCATGATGCGCACGGCATCGAGATGCTCTTCGGCGAGCGCGCTCTCGCCTTCATCCTTGACTTCGAGAACTCGTTTTTCGAGTTGGCGAATGGCGTGTTTGAGGGTCGTCGTTCCTTCGCGACCGAGCAGCTCGGCCTCTTTTGCCAGCTTTTGCAGGTTCGCGACCGCCTGCTCGCCGTGGAAATAGCAGGCGGCGAGCAACTCTACGGGTAACATTGAGAACACCTGTGTGACGGCGGCTCCGATCGGCAGCGCACGCGTCTCCTCGTGAAGGCGAGCAAGCGCGTTGTAGAGATCGGCTAAGCTTGGCGGAAATTTTTTACCCGGAAGTTTTTCTGCGACATGGTAATTGAGCAGATTTTGGCGATGCAACTCGAAGATTTGCTGATCCGTCAGTCCGCCCAACGGCGATCGCAGCACGCCGACCAGCGCTAAACGGTCGTAAGGGTTTTCCACGGCGCGAAGCAAGCTCACGGCATCGATGATTTCCTTAGCGGCGTAGAAATGGCGTTCGCCTTCGACGACATAGCGAATTCCCTCCCGCCGTAATGGTAATAAATAGTCGTGAATATCGGTCAGCTTGCGGAAGAGGATGGCCACATCCTTGGACTGCGCACGGGCTTGTTCGCCGCGGCTATTCAAGATCGCGGCCTTCCCTATGACGTCGTCTTTGAGCCAGCGTGCGAGGCTCTCGGCTTCCAGATGACGTGCGGTTTCAGCGTCGCTGTCGTGCGCCGAAATGATCTTGCGCACCAGAAGCTTCGGAATCGAACTCGACGCGCTCACTCGATCCGGGGTGGGATAGAGCGGGATGTATGGAGGCTGCAGACCGTGTTGTCCTTGGATCAGATTTGCAAACACGCCATTGATGCCATCGAGAATCGCGCCATCGCTGCGAAAGTTGGTGGTGAGCCGGCACTCGATGCCGTCCTGCGCCTGGATGACTCTCTCGACGATCTCGAGATAAGCTTCAATATCCGCGCGGCGAAAAGCGTAGATCGATTGCTTCGGATCCCCGACGACGAAAATTTTTCCGGGAACTAGTTTTACTTGGCGCCAGTCCATTGCGGCCTGCCCGGGCTGTTCGGCCAGGTAGAGAAGAATCTCATACTGGACCGGATCGGTATCCTGAAATTCGTCGAGGAGAATCGCCCGGTAGCGCCGCTTGAGATCGGCCCGCACGCGCGTGTGATCCCGCACCAGATCGCGGGCGCGCACCAGCAAACCATCGAAGGAGATATGACCCTCGCGAACGAAGCGCTCGCGGAAATCCGCTGCATAGGTAACGAGCAAGCGCCAAAGGAGCCCAATCAGTTCGCTATCGACTCGGAGAAGGCCTTTGGCGGCGCGCACGATCGCTTGAGCCTCTTTGATATCTTGCGGCGGCCATCCCTTCGTCGTGGCGCTGAGCGATTTCTCGGAGAACAAGAGTGAAATTTCGGCGTTGCGCTCGAATCTGTGCCCGAGCTGATTGAATTCGCCGATGGTGGTATGCGCCGCGCGAAGCAATTTTTCATTCAGCCGGTCCTCGGGATGCCGTTCGAGCAAAATTGCCGCTCTATTCTCCAGCTGCGAAAGCCACTCGCACAAAGCGGCTGGGACGGGCATCGCGTTCTCGAGGTTCTGCCGCAAATTGACATTTTCCGTCGCCAGCGACTTGGCTAAGGCTTTGACCTGATCGAGCCGGCAGCGGGAAAGTATAGTTTGCCATTCCGCGGAGCGCGCCCCTTCCAGCTCTAGCTCCTGATCCAGCCAAAGACTCCACTGCTCGTCGAAAAGCTGCTCGAATGCCGAGCCGTCGTCTTCCTGGAATTGCGGATCGAGCCCGGCCTCGAGCGGATAAAGCCGCAGCAAATTGGCGGCGAAGCTATGAATTGTGCCGAGATCGCTTCTTTCCAAATTTCTGAGCGCGTCATGCACGCGGCTTTCCAACTGATCTTTGGAGAGCCCATAAAGCGCAATCACTTCGTCAATTTCGCTGGAGACGTTGCGCTCACGCGCACTTGCGGTCTCGCGCTCGATGTCGCTTTGTAGAAAAGCTTGTAGGCGTTGCCGGAGTCTCAGCTTCAGCTCATCGGCGGCCTTATTGGTAAAGGTCAGCGCGACGATTTCGGTGATTTTTAGCGGCTCGGGGTTATGCAGCAATAAGTGAATCAAGCGCTCGATCAACAACGTGGTCTTGCCGGTGCCCGCGCCCGCCGTGACCACGACGCTGCGATCGAAGGTTGTGACGGCGACCCGCCGGTCGGACGCGTCGGCAAGTTCAGTCACACTCTGGGTCATGCTCACCGGTTTCGAAATTTTTTTCCCGTAAAGCGCGATGGGGTTCAGTTAGCGGATCTTTGGCCGCCCGCCATAAGCTCGGCGGGTGATTTTTCCGGCAGATCGGCGCAAATTCGCATTGGCCGCAATATTCGCCGCGATTGATGAAAAAACGACCGCTTCGGACGCCGGCGGCGAGATAAGCGAGCGTCTTCTTCGTTTCAGCGCCGGTTTTTTCGCTGAGGGCTACGCTATCGTACGCCTTGGAAGCCAACGGACCTTCCAACCAGCGCGGTGCGATGTAAAAAAAATCCGCCTCGATACTCGCCGCTGCTCTTGGCATGCGCTCTTTGGCCCAGTTCTGCGCGAGCATGCAATAGAAGGGCGGTTGCAGGCGCTCGCCGCGGATCGCGGCGCGGATGAGATTTTTGTCCGGGCTTGCCGCGGTTGCACCGAGTTTGAATTTGTAGTCGATCACCCGAACAGCGTCATCTTTGCAATCGATCCGATCCAGGCGACCGCGGATCGGGAGTCGATTCAGCGGTTCCGGCCAGTCGTCCGGCAAATACGTGCTCAGATTGTTCTCCAAGCTCACGGGGACAAATCCGGACGACTTCAAGTCGCTAAGATCTTGGGCGATGACCGTGCGCAACAGATCGAGGATATTCCGTTTCAGTATTTCCCACGCGAGCGGATAACCGATAGGACGAGTTTCTTGGTACTGCGCGAAGGCGTGGGTTGCGGCGACTTCCAGCTCGTGATCGACATCGACCGCCGAGCGACGGCCGCTAAAATAGTGCGCTTCGATCAAAGCAGCGTAGAGAGAATGTAGAATTGCGTGGCCGAGCTCGCCGAACTCGGCAGGACTTGGGCCGAGGATTTCTTCGGGCCGGTCGAGGGGCGCCAAGCCGAGCACGTGGCGCGCAAAGAACTGAAACGGACAGCGCGCATAGGTTTCCAACGCCGTGGGCGAGACCCCGCGCCCGGAGTAGCGCTCCCAGTAATTTTGGAAGTCGCCGAGCGCCCCGTCATAGCCAAGCAAGCGCTCACCGCTCCGATCGATTTCGGCAACGACCTTTCGTCCGTGCCGGTAAACTGCCGCGAGCGGAGCGAAAGCCTCGATCAGCGCCATCGGATCGCGGCCTTCTAGGCTCAGGCGAACTGCCCACTCGTCCGGGAGCAGCAAATCTTCGCGCTGGTATGGCGCGGTTGCGGCCTTCTCCGTGACACTGCGAGGAATATCGACGAGCTTGCAGGGTCGAGCACTCTCCTGGAGAGCGCGCGTGAGTTCGTCGACGTACCATGACGGCGCCAATGCTCTGCCGTTCTCGTCGGCGCGCTGAAACGAGCAATAGAGGCGCTGGCGTGCGGCGCCGACCAGCAGTGTGAAGAGCAATTTCTCCTCATCGAAAGCGGCAAGTTTTTGACTGATTTTGTATCCCAGATCGCGCTCGAGAACTTCTCGGTCGCGGTCGCGCAGAAAAGCGTCTTCGCGAATAACCCGCGGGAAGACTCCTTCGTTCATGCCGAGCACAAAGAGTACGCGAAACGATAAGCCGCGCGCCGCGGTGGCATTGAGCACCGTGACACCGTCAATATCGCGGCGATCGTCGATGATGCTCCAGCGCTCGAGCCAATGCTGAAACGTGTGCACAAAATCACCGAGGGTAACGCGATCCTGTACCCGGTCGAGACCCGCGAGCTCGTGTAAGATTCCGGGAATGATTTCAGCCGGTATCGACGGCGCATTCGGCCGCGTCTCTGCGCATTGCTCGATAGCGAGATATTTATTCACGAATAACTTCCACAGAGCGGCGTATTCGTGCCATGAAGCTTCCGCCGGCAAGCCAAGTAGATCTGCGATCAAACTGTCGACGGTATCGGCAAGGCAGGTGAGCTCGGTCGAGCGGATACGAATCTTGCGCGGCGCTTCATCATCGGATAGCTGGCGCAACTCCAAATCACGATGGCGATAACGACGCAGCCGGCGCCACTCGCCGACGCCTTTGCAAATCGCAAGCTCACGGGTGGCGAGATCCCAAAGATCGGGTCGAACCAAAGCTGGATCAACATGGAGGTTGGCGAATTGAAAATAGGGCGATGAGAGCAGGTCGATGACGTCGCTGCGCAGAAAGTCCTTAGCGGGCAGGTTCAGCAGCAGGATGACGGCCTTGGTCAAAGGCGCCTGCGCTAACGGCTCCTCCAGCCGGCCGGAGACAGGAATGCAGTGCTGATGAAAAATCGTCTTGATGAGGGATCCATAGGAGTCGAGCGTTCGAGCCACGACGCCGATCTCGTGGAATTGTATTTTGCCGCGGTCCAACTGCTCGAGAATTTGTTTCGCCACTGTGGCGACCTCGTCGTGAAGGCCGAAAGCGCTCGTGACCTGGCAGGCCCAGCTGTGGGGAAATCGCGCGAAACTCCTGTGGCGGGCATCATCGAAGAGCCGGGCATGCGCCGGCAACGGATTTGCCGACCTGTAATGTTGAGCCGAGCCACTGCTCTGGCCTTCGATATAGCGCTCATAGAACCGCTCCGCGAAACGCCACGCTTCATGACTCGGACTGGTCTTTAGCAGAGGAAAAAACAGCAATGTTGGAAAGTGGCGCGCCACGGCCTGGAAAAAATCCAACTGAATTTGGGTCAGATCATAAAAACCGTAGTAAAAAATGCGGCCAAATTGTTTCAGGTAGCGCGAAGAGGGAACTTGCTCTGTCGCGGAGCGGTTCAGGTCCGATTCACTGGTGACGTTCTTCTCGGCGCAAAATCGCTGCAAGCTCTGCAACAGGCGCAGCAGCGCCGAGGTGCGCTCGGAAGCGGGACCGAAATGTCCTTCAGCGAGCGCATCCAAACCCACCGTAGGGTCAACTAAACCGTCGCGGAGATCGCGCAAGGTTTGCCATAGCGTGGCGCAGCCGCCGCCGCGTTCTTCGAGACCGGTAAATGGTTCTGCCCCCGGGCAACGGTTGCGGATCAGTTGGCGAAGCGCTTCTTCGAAGAACAGATCCCGTTGCGCCTCGAATAGCGCTCCGTGGTGCTCTTCGCGCAAGCGCAAAGCCAACTGATGGAAAGTCAGCAGTTGCAGATTGAGAAACGATAGTCTGCGCTCCCGCGCCAAGAGAAATTTCAGCCGTCGGCGCAGCGAATCCGAGGGAGTCACAACCAAGAGCGGTGCGAGTAAGTCCTGCGCTTTGCGGGTCAGAATTTCATCGACCAAGGCGTTTTCGAGATCCGGATGAAACGGTCCCAGAATGACTTGCATACTCAAGCTAACGGTTGTTCTGCTGAGAGGTAATCGATCTTCAATATGAGATAAGCTTCCGATAAGCGCAAGTGAAAATCGCGCCGCCCTTCGATCCCTCCAACCGCGGCGAAGCCGCAATCAAAGTGAAGAGAATTTGCACCACGAAGTGATTCATGAGCTTTACGCAGGCCTGCAGGGGATGAAAATACCGGGGAGATTCCTCGCGTTTCGCTCGGAATGACAATCCGTGTCATCTCGAACCCATTCGCTGCGCTCAGGGTAAACTCCGTGAGCGATCTTTCGCTAGATTTGTTTTCGAAGGAGGGCGCGAAGATCACGAAGAGAGGAGAAGAAAAGTTTCAAAATCATCCGAAATTCGTCTCCTTCGTGTCTCCGTGGTGAGACTACGCCCGAAAATTTGTCGAGCCGCGAATATTTTCGCCCCTGGGAGTATGAATGGCGCGCTGCTAAGTTGCAAATGAGCAAACAAAGCATTAAACCAAAACGGTCTTCCTACGTTTGCTATGCGACCCCGAATATTTTTCTCCTGGATTTTCTTTTTCACCTTTGTCTCAACCGAAGCCGGTGCGCGAACGGTGCAGTCGAGCGCCGGACTGGTCGTTGCCGACAGCGAGTTGGCGAGCGCAGCCGGAATGGAGATCTTGCGCCGCGGCGGCAATGCTGTCGATGCGGCGATTGCCACCGCGTTCGCTTTGTCGGTGGTCGATCAAGCGTCGTCGGGTCTGGGCGGCGGCGGCTTCATGGTGATTTATCGGGCCAAAGATCAACGGGCGTTCACGCTTGATTTTCGCGAGACGGCTCCAGAGGCTGCACGACGCGAGCTCTATATGAAGGACGG
Source organism: Binatia bacterium (assembly GCA_044869705.1). Classification (GTDB taxonomy): domain Bacteria; phylum Desulfobacterota; class Binatia; order UBA9968; family UBA9968; genus DP-20. The sequence continues at coordinate 18,096 of JBIOXP010000116.1, forward strand.
CAAGCCCGTGCCGGCGCTGAGTCTGACAGGTGGATTAGCTGTCGCCGTACCGGCCGAAGTGGCGGGACTGGTCGAGGCGCGCAAGCGCTTCGGCACGCTTTCATTGCCTACGCTGGTTGCGCCGGCTCTCAAACTGGCGAACGAAGGTTTCGCGCTGGATGCCGCACTGCGGGTCGCGATAGAACGACAGCAATCCGCGATGAAGCGTTTCGCCGATCTCGGACGGGTTTTTCTGCCGAACGGGACGGTTCCTAAACAGGGCGACATCATTCGTCAACCGGACCTGGGCGCGACTCTCAAAGCGATCGGAGAGGACGGCGGTGAATCGTTCTATCGGGGGCGTATCGCTGCCGCGATTGTCGACACCGTGCGCGCCAGTGGCGGCGTGATCACGCGCGAGGACCTCAAAAACTACAAGCCCGTTTGGCGCGAGCCGCTGATTGGAAGCTATCGCGGGCGGCGCGTCATCACGATGCCGCCGCCGAGCTCGGGCGGCGTGGCGATCTTGCAGATGCTCAACATCCTCGAAGGATACAACGTGGGCCAGATGGAGCACGACTCGTCGGCGTATCTGCATCTTGTCACGGAAGCAATGAAACATGCATTCGCCGACCGCGCGCAGTTTCTCGGTGATCCGGATTTTGTTCACGTTCCAGTGGGCAAGCTGACAGCAAAAGATTACGCCGCGTGGGTGCGGCGAAGAATTTCTCCGGAAAAGACCCAGGCGACGAGTTTCTACGGCTATTATCATTACGATGCCGAAAAGGGCGGCACCACGCACTTTAATGTTGTGGATCGGTTCGGCAACGCGGTGTCATGCACACAAACGGTCAACACACGTTTCGGTTCCAAACTGCTCGCCGCGGGAACGGGAATCGTACTCAACAATGAAATGGATGATTTTGCCATTCACGGGCAAGTAGGGAATGTTTATGGGCTGATCGGCAATGAGGCTAATGCGCTTGAGCCTAACAAACGGCCGCTCAGCAGCATGGCGCCCACGATCGTGCTGCGTGAGGGTCGTCCCGAGCTGGTTGTGGGAGCCTCCGGCGGCCCCCGGATTATTAGCGCGGCTCTGCAGACGATTTTAAACGTCCTCGATTTTCACATGCCGGTTAGCTCGGCAGTCGAAGCACCGCGCATCCATCATCAATGGATTCCTGATCGGCTGAATTTCGAAGCCGGAGTCAGTCCGCAAACCAGAAAAGGGCTCGAGGCGCGCGGTCACGCGCTGAGAGAACAGAACGCGTTGGGCGTCACGCAAGCCATCGCGCGGCAAGGCGCGCAACTCAGCGGAGCGGCGGATTCGAGAAAGGTCGATAGGGCACGGACGGAATAGTCAAGAGTGCCGGCGCCTGACCCACCAAACCACAATCGGCAACAGCGCTTGGCGGACCTTAAAAATAGGACGGGCGAAGCGAAAGAGCTTTTTGCCAAAGCCGCTGAGAACAAAACTCGATAGGCCTGCCGTAGCCAACGGATGAGCGCCGAGGATCCCAACGAATCGAGAAAACCTCCGGCCGAGATTTAACGGCGAGCGGATCTGCGCGGCAGCGGCGGCGAGCTCGAGCCGCTCGAGTCGAGCCTTGTCAATCAAGGCTTGCTTGCGGCGGGCGATCGCTTCAAAGCGGTTCATCACGGAGTGACTTTCTCAACTGTTCACAATCCTTGCCCAATTCGGCGAGGGTCGCGGGAAAGAGCCCGGGACGGCGCAGGATAGTGCTGCGCAACCTAAGCGCGGCAGCGCAGGCGATGGCGAAGTACACCAGTGCCAGAATGCCGATAGCGACGATCCAGCCATGCTGCCAAAATACAGCGACGACAAAGATGTTGAGCAGAACAAAACCGAAGGCGAGCCCGAAAACGACCGAGACGACCAAGATGAGAGATTGTTTAAGGCGTTCCCGTTCCTCTTCGAGCTCGGTAACAAATAGGTCGAGACGGGTGTGCAGCGCCGAGCCAAAACCCGCGAGGAAAACTTTCAACGTGTGAAAAAAGCTCGCTGAGCCATCCTGGCCAAGGTTGCTGCCCGAGTCGTTCATCAATAGAAAATTTACTTACCGCGAATCAGAAGCCCGAAGGCGAGGCCGATAGCCGCTGCCATTCCGACTGCGCTCCAGGGGTTTTCCCGGACGTAATCATCGGCGATTTCGGCGCACTCTTTCGACTTGGTGACGAATGTCTTTTCGGCATCAGCTAAGGCTTTTCTGCCTTCGGTAAGGCTTTGCTCAATTCTCTGGCGCGCCGCGCCGATCTTTTCGCCGGCCTGGCTGGCGGTAACCCTGAGCAGCTCTTCAGCGTCAGTCATCAAGGTCCGCAAATCGTTAACCAGTCGATCCTTGTTATTGTATTCTTCGCCGTCCATATCTACCTCCCGCGTCTTAAGCTTCGGATTTCTGCATGATAATCGCGGGTGCTCTGGTATTCAAGCGACTGGAGCAATCGCTGCGCGAACCCGAGAGCACAAGAGTTGCTCCAGATTGATTTACGCTTTGTAAATGGTATCCGTGCTTTGGTCCGCAGCGGCAAGGAGGTACTCCTAATGATCTTTTGGGCTCCGATTTTCGCGCTCTGCACCACTTTGATGGTTTTGCTCATGGCGCCAATGGTCGCGATGGCCCAAGGCAACCCGGACCAGAAGATCGTGGAGGCGGCAAAAAAAGAAGGTGAACTGGTTTACTATACGACGATGACCCTCGATCAGAGCAAAATGGTCGTCGATCGTTTTCAGAAGAAGTACGGCGTCAAAGCCACGCTGTTTCGCACGGGTGGTGGACCGTTGCTGAACAAGATTTTTACCGAGGCGCGGGGCGGCCGCTATGACTGGGATGTCGTGGTCGGCCGTGGCGAAATGGTGTTGCCGTTGATCGAGCGAAAGCTGGTGGCACCCTACCGTTCGCCGGAAACCAAAATGATCGAAGAGCAGCTCTTCGACAAGGAAGGATACTGGACGGCCTATTACGTGAACAGTTACGTTCTCGGGTGGAATACCCAACTGGTCAAGAAGCCGGACGTGCCGAAAACGTACGACGAGCTTTTAAATCCCAAATGGAAGGGCGGGCAAATCTCCGTCGATACCGAGGCCTACGGAATGCTCGAAGGATTGAAGCGCGTCTGGGGTAAAGAGAAGGCCGTCGATTATTTCAAGCGCCTCGCCTCCCTCGCTCCGGTATTGAAGCGCGGAAATACCGAGCGCGTTCAGCTCGTCGTGGCCGGCGAATACCCGCTGATCCTTGCGTACAATCAGACGCTTCAGCGCATGACTTCGCGCGGCGCGCCGGTTGATTGGCTGGCGCTCGAGCCGGCGGTCACACAGGTCAATCCCGTCATGCTCGCGGCCAAGGCGCCCCATCCAAATGCTGCGCGCTTATTTTATGATTTTGTTTTGTCCAAGGAGGGGCAGGAGATGCTGCGCGGTTTTCAACGCATACCGGTGCGCAAAGATGTCGAACCCGATCCGCCGCGGCTGTTCCGCGGGTTCAAAATCGCCGTTGAGGATCCCGAAGACTACAAGGATTTCGACGCGTCGGTGAAGCAGTATCTGGAAATTTTCAAATTAAGATAAAGTAGGACGTAGTGTGCTGCGCCCGTTGACGCTTCAATCGAACGGGTTTTTCAGCAGAATGGTTTGCTCGCGCCCGGGGCCGACAGAGACGAGAATGATCTCGGTGCCGATCACCTCTTCAATGCGCCGAACGTAAGTTTGCGCGGCATTTGGCAGCTCGGAAAAACTGCGGACTTTGTCCAGCGGCTCCTCCCATCCGTCGAGTTCTTCGTAAACCGGCTCTGCGCGTTCCATGACTCTGCAGCTCGCGGGGAACTCGCTCACGAGCTTCCCCTGATCATCATATGCGGTACAGATGGGCACTTTTTTAAAGCCGGTAAGGACATCGAGCTTTGTTAACGCAATTCCGGTCATGCCGTTCATTCTGACGGCGTGGCGCACGCCCACGGCGTCAAACCAGCCGCAACGCCGCGAACGGCCGGTGGTGGCGCCAAACTCGGCTCCTTCGCGCCTGAGGGTTTCGCCCTCGGCTCCGTCGAGCTCCGTTGGGAAGGGTCCGCTCCCTACCCTGGTCGTGTAGGCCTTTGAAATGCCGATCACCTGCTGGATTTTTTGCGGTCCAATGCCCGAACCCGAGCACGCTCCGCCCGTCACGGTGCTTGAAGAGGTGACGTACGGGTAAGTCCCATGATCGACATCGAGCAGGGTTCCCTGCGCGCCTTCAAAGAGCACCCGCTTGCCGGCGCGGATCCGCTCATCGAGCAGCACGCCGGTATTGGTGACGTAGCTCTTCAGTTCTTCCCGGAACCTGCCATAGCGCTCGTGAATTTGGTCGAAATCGAGCGCCTTTTCTTTGAGAATCGCCTTCAAGTAAAAATTCTTCTCCTGGATGTTGCGCTCGAGTTTTTCACGAAACGTTTCTTCTTCGAGGAGGTCGACAAAACGGATGCCGACGCGGGCGATTTTATCCTCGTAAGCGGGTCCGATGCCCCGACCGGTGGTGCCGATCTTCCCCTTGCCGCGAAGTCGTTCGCGCGCGAGGTCGATGGCCTTGTGATACGGCATGATGACGTGGGCCTGCTCGCTAATGCGCAACTGGTCGTCGCGGGTGAGATGGCCTTGAGCTTTCAGGGCCTGAATTTCCTCGATCAGGACCTCGGGATCGACGACGACGCCATTGCCGATAATGCACAGTTTGTCCGCATGTAACGCGCCGGAAGGAACCAGGTGGAGAACAGTTTTTTTACCGTCCACCACCAAGGTGTGGCCCGCGTTATTGCCACCCTGAAAGCGCACCACAATATCGGCTTGGCGGGTGAACAGGTCGACAACCTTGCCTTTGCCTTCGTCGCCCCACTGGGCTCCGATGATTGCGACGTTTGACATAATTATTTTGGATTTTGGATTTCCGATTTTGGACTGAATCGAAAACCTAAAATCCAAAATCTAAAATGGATCATAGTTTCACCAACGTTGCGGAAACGATCTGCGGCAGCGCACGAAGCTCGTCGAGCGCTTTCTTGGTAACGGCTTCGTCGACATGGGTGAACGAGATCGCGTTGCCGCCCTTTTCGCTGCGGCCGAGCTCCATGCCCGCGATGTTCAGACCGTGATTGCCGAGAATCGTGCCGACGGCGCCGACCACGCCTGGAACATCCTTGTTTTGCAAAACCAGAATATATCCTTCGGGCACAGCCTCAAGATAAAAACTGTTCACGCGCACGATGCGCGGGTGCTTGGCCGCGAAAATGGCGCCTTCCACTTCCAAACTCTCTTTGCCGTTTTTCGCTTTGACAAGGATCGAGCTGGCGAAGTCGGTCGCTTCTTCGCCCTTTGACTCAACGATCTTGATCCCGCGCTCGCGCGCCAGAATCGGGGCATTCACATAATTCACGGCAAATTCCATTACCGGGGACAACAGACCTTTCAAGACTGCAAGCGTCAGAGGCGCGACATTGTATTGCGTGACATCGCCCCGGTACTCGACCTGAACTTCGTTGGGCAGCACGCCGGCCATTTGAGCGTGCAAGCTGCCGAGCTTTTCGGCGAGAGTCAAATAGGGCCGCAACACGTGCAATAGCTCCGGGCTGACCGACGGAACATTGATCGCGTAGCGCACCACGCCCTTGGAGAGAAAGTCGACCATCTGCTCGGCGACAGCGATCGCGACATTGAGTTGTGCCTCATCGGTCGAGGCGCCCAAATGAGGCGTGGTGATGACCTGATCGAGCCTCAGTAATGGATGATCCGGCGGCGGCGGCTCATCGACGTAGACATCGAGAGCGGCGCCGGCGACGCGCCCTTGCTCGATCGCTTCGGCGAGATCGCTCTCCTCGACAATTCCGCCGCGCGCGCAATTGATAATACGCACGCCCCGTTTCATTTTTGCGAAAGCCGCTTTGTTGATGAGTCCCTGGGTATCCGTCGTCAACGGCACATGGACGGTGATGAAATCGGCTTTGGTATAAATATCCTCGAGGGTTCCGGGCTCCACACCCATGCGAGCGATGTTTTCAGCGGCGATGAATGGGTCGTAGCCGATCACTTTCATGCGCAGCGCGGCAGCGCGCTCGGCGACGATGCGGCCGACATTGCCGAGTCCGATGACGCCGATGGTCTTGTTGCACATCTCCACGCCGACGAATTTGTTGCGATCCCATTTGCCGCTCTTCAACGAAGCGACGGCTTGAGGGATGTGACGCGCCAGAGCCATCATCAACGCGATCGTGTGTTCGCCGGTGGTAACATTGTTGCCGCCCGGCGTATTCATGACGACGATACCCTTTTTTGTCGCGGCGTCGGCGTCGATGTTCTCGTAGCCCACACCGGCGCGGCCGATGACTTTGAGATTGCTAGCGGCCTCGATCAGGTCGGCGGTGATTTTGGTGCCGCTGCGAATCACCCAACCGTCGTACGCAGGGCAGATTTTTTTGAGCTCGTCGGGTTTGAGCCCGATCCTAACGTCGACTTCGAATCCGTCGGCGTTTTTGAAAATCTCCAGACCTTCAGGAGCAAGCGAATCGGTGACGAGAATTTTCATGGTTCAAAGTCGATACGGAAGATCGACGCAGAGGATTGCAATGTCTCTGCGCTCAATGCTTAGACCAGAGCCTCCATTAAGACCTCTTGTGCCGCGGCCACCCCTCGCCCGAATGGTATCTCGGCGCCGAATTTCCGGAGCGCCATTTCGAGCGCGGCAATGGCGGTAATGACATCGAACGATCCCATATAGCCGACGTGCGCAATACGGATCACTTTGCCTTTGAGCTGGTCTTGACCTTCGGCGAGGGTGATATTCATTTTATCGCGCAAATAGTCGAGTACCTGATCGGCGTCGATGCCGGCGGGCAGGTAAATTCCGGTTGCCGCCGGGCTAGGATCCGTCGGAGCCAGCAGTCGCAGGCCCAGAGCGGTGGCCGCGGCCCGGGTGGCGCGGCTCAACCGAGCATGACGCGCGTAGACGTTGTCGAGGCCCTCGCGTTCGAGCAGGTTCATCGAGGCGCGCGCGCCGAAGATTAGGGAAACTGCCGGGGTGAAGGCCCCGGAACCCTTCTGTTGATTTTTGCGCTCGAGGTTCAAGTCGAAATAAAAGCGCGGCAACTTGGCATGCTTGGTTTTTTCCCAGGCACGCTCGCTGAGCGCAATGAAACCCAAACCGGGCGGCAGCATCAAAGCTTTCTGCGAGCCCGTTACCAGTACGTCGAAACCCCATTCGTCCATCTGCAACCGAACGACACCCACGGCGGTGACCCCGTCAACCAGTAACAGCGGACCGTTTTTCGTGAGTTTGGCGATTTCCTTGACGGGATGAAAAACCGTGGTCGACGTTTCGCTCGCCTGGATCATCACGCCCTGGATATCGG
>JBIOXP010000117.1:0-3084 GCA_044869705.1 Binatia bacterium
GTCTTCGAGACGGATACCTTTCGGCACGGTCTGCATCAGCACGCTGAGCGAATCTTTCACCAAGCTCCAAGACGAAAACAAAATCAACACGCTGATAAAAATACTGATGATCGGATCGGCGAGATACCAGCCGGTTGTCAACATGATCACACCGGCGACGATTGCGCCCACCGAACCCACGGCGTCGCTCACCACGTGCAAAAAAGCGCCGCGCAGATTTAGATTGTGACGGTGTCCGCCGTGGAGAATTATCGCCGCGGTAAGATTCACGAGCAGGCCCAGGATCGCCACCACCATCATGCCGAAGCTTTCGATCTCCGGCGGATGCGATAGCCGGCTGTAGGCCGCCGCGAAAATGATGCCGACGATCAACCACAAAGTCAGGCCGTTGAAGAGCGCCGCGAGGATCTCGATCCGGTGGTAACCGTAGGTGCTGTGCAGCGTCGCCGGACGCCGCGCCATGCGAAAGGCGAATAAGCTGAGACTGAGCGCGCCGATATCCGACAGCATATGGCCGGCATCAGACAGCAAGGCGAGACTGTTGGTGAGAAAGCCGGCGATCAGCTCGGCGAAAAAATACATCGAGCTGATCGCCAATGCCCACTGCAACCTTCGCGTTTCGGTATGCCGCGTCATGTCGAGGATGTCATCCGTAAATTATTCAAAGTATGGCTCAAGTGCGCGCGGGAATAAAGATCGCAGGCGGTAGACGTAAATGAAAGCGAAGTTTTACCGATCGCTTTTCGTCTCCCGGTCCATGTCATTCGTGGGCCCATTAGAACCTGTTTGCTCCTGCTTCAATATCAAGAAGAACATCTGACCTTGGCGGTTCATATACCCTGCTAAACCTTCAGCTTGGCTTCCCGTGCCGAAATAGATGTCCGCGCGCTGCAAACCGCGAATGGCGCCGCCGGTATCTTGATTGAGCGCAAAACGTGTCATTGGCCGCCAGCCCGCCAATCGACCCGCGCTATCAATCACCGGGATTTCTGTTTTAATCAGCGCGAGCGCGCCTTTGGGAAACAATCGCGAATCGGTCGCAATCGAACGACCCGCGGTGACCGGCACCTCGAGACTGCCCAGCGCTCCCGCCTGGTTCAGGCGAAAAAAAACATAACTTTCGTTGTAGGTTAGAATATCGCTTTGCTCTCGAGGATGGTCATTCAAGTAGCGGCGCAGGCGTTGCAAAGACATCTCTTCCTTAGCAATTTTACCGCCGTCAATGAGCAGCCGGCCGATGCTTCGATAGGGCCAACCGTTTTGCGCTGCATAGCCAACGCTCAATTGGCGGCCATCAGCCAAACGAATAATCCCAGAGCCTTGAATGTGCAGAAAGAAAAGTTCGACCGGATCGGCAACCCACGCGATTTCGAGACCGCGCCCGCGCAGCAGCCCCACCTCATCGATCTCTCGGCGCGTGTAGTACGGCAAAAACCGCTCACCCTCGGCGCGTCCGACAACTTTCTCGACTTTCGCGGGCTCATTGAGCGTCACCTGTTCGGCGATGATGAGATCCGCCGGCCGGCCGTACAGCGGATAACGGAACTTTTCCGTCGGCACGAGACTGCCATCGATCACGGGCTGGTAATACCCCGTGAACAAAACCTGTGAAGATTCTGAATCGGGGCTCGACGGCACCAAGTCGAAGCGGGCGTGAAATTGCCGGGAAAAGCACGCCGCGCAGCGCCAATCATCGAGCAGTTGTTCAAAGGCCTTGAGCGAAGCGATGATCTCCTGTGCGGTAAAGTGACGCGGCTGCACGCCGACGACGTGATCCGGCGGCAATTTTTCCAGATACTCGAGGCTGTAACGCACCGCCGCGCGCAATGAATCGGCATCGAGATCGTCGCCAAAGCGCGCCGGCTCTGATGGAGCCGTCATCGGCGCGGAAGTCAGAGGACCTGCACAGCCGAAAAACATTAAAGCCGCCAAGGTCAATAAGGATAACCCGAGAAGCTTGAAGCGAGAAAACATTTGCGCGACACTTGTGGACGTTGGATTACCGGGAAATCAAGAAAGAAGTCGGCCGAGTCATCGATCGCCTGCCGCGCTCGTTTCGCGAGCGGTTGTTGAACGTTGAATTCGTCGTTGAAGAACGGCCTTCGATCGAGCTGCTGCGCGCCGAAGGGCTCGACCCGCGGCACGACACCCTATATGGCATTTACCAGGGGATCCCACTCCCAGACCGATCCAGTCTCGATCCGCCGTTGCTGCCCGATAAAATCACCATCTTTGCTGAACCCCTACTCGAAGATTTTCCCGATCCCGAGGAGCTGCGCGAGGAAATTCGTCTGACGGTGTTGCACGAGATCGCGCACTATTTCGGCATGGACGAAGAGGAGATCGAGGATCTGGGATATTAAGCCGGTTTTGGGTCTCGCGGCTCCGCTTCTTTCAGCGTTACAAAAAAACCCGAGACCCAGAACTCTGGACGTTAGACGCTCTTAATCCCGAATATCCTGCAAGAACCACTCCGTTGGTAGCTCGCGCCCGGCCTTTTTTTGCTTGGCGAGCTCGACAACTTTCCCGGCGCAAGCGGCGAACTGAAGTCCCTGCGTGCCGGCGTTGATAAAATACGTCACCTGTTGGTTATTTACCCGCCCCGGAACTTTTCCCGCTCTGACATCCATGAAGTACTTAAAGTAATCGCCTTTGTAATTGTCCACGGTCGGGTTCGGAATGCGCGCCCGCTCCTCGGGTTGTCCGGCGATATAGCCGACGTTGCCGTGCAAGCGGATCATGCCTTCGTCCATCGCCTCGATGGTGTTCTTGCCGAGCTTGACCGAAAGATCGCAGCGCTTGATCACGCGGGGGCCGATCTCACAGGCACGCACGGAGGTGATATGCGCGCCCTCTTTCAGCCAGTCAGGCGCATCGAAGATCGTTTGTGTCGAATCCGTGCAGGTCGCGACAATATCGGCTTCACGCACGACCCTTTCCGGAGTGTCGACAGCGACCACTTCGATGTCCAACTTACCGGTCATTTCTCTGGCGAACTTCTCGCGGTTCGCCTTGGTAGGGCTGTAGACTCTCACCCGCCGCAGCTTACGCACTTCGTAAAACGCTTCGAGATAACTGCGCGCC
>JBIOXP010000118.1:0-6646 GCA_044869705.1 Binatia bacterium
CCGTGATGCGCTCCTGAGCGAAGCCGGGTCGGAAGCAGGCAACGAGCACAATCACGAGCAAGAAAAAGCCGATTTGCGGCAATCGCATGGGTTTGCCCTCTGTCTTATCGCACTCGGTTAGTTCAAGCGGTCAGGATCGATCCGCGTGTCCCAGAGCACGGCATCGCCGCCAAGAGGTGGGCTGAACATGTCCACTTGCAGCTGAGTCGCGCAACCGGGGCAGCTGTAGAGATGGTATTCGCCGATGTAGGGGTCACCGGACGCAAGTGGCGGCATGATTTCGCTCAAATGCACGATCCGATGGAGCGCGAAGCGCTTATAATTTTCTTCGGCTTTGCAAAAGACGTAGCCACAATACGTGCACCGTATAGCTTTGCGCCGGCCGTCGGTGGCGATCTCGATCGCCGCGTGAAATTTCAATAGTGAACGCCAACTGTTTTGTGCGGCATCCTCGTTGCGCCTAGTCGCGGCAGCGCTTTCTTGTTTGCGTTCACGGCGGATCTCTGCACGGCGCCTTTGGGTCGCCGCCTGATCGATCGCTGTGCCCTCCGGCCTAAAGATGACGCCGTAAATATTTTCCGCGACTTCGCGGCCCACCCAGCCCCGGCCAAAATCCCGCAGCACCGCGTTCGGGTCCCGCTCGATCGGGTCACCGAAACCGCCGCCGCCGGCAACGTAATCCACGAGCAAACTTCCTTCCGGCAGCGGAATACGCTCGGGAACACCGGCGGGCAGAATCGATTTGCCCCAGTCTCCGGCGCGCATGGACGCAGCGGTTGGGTGCTGGCCGGCGCGCACTTTGTCGAGCATTTCCACTCCGGCCTCTATAATGACGCGAGCGGCGCCGATCCCTGTGGGAAAACCACCCGCCAGGCCGAACCCGCCCTGGGCGACGCCGCCATAGGGTTTGTAGTCGACGCTGCAGTCCTTGGACCCGTAGATCAGATAGACGCGATGGCTACCCAGGCCGCCGCGATACCGACCGAAGCCGCTGCCGTCGGGATTGTGCGAGCGGGTGAAGTAAAGAAACGGATACTGCATTTCGATGCGCTCGACGTCGCTGATTCCCGCCGATGGAATATTCATGTGTCCGCCGGTGTTGACGCCGTCTCTGTGGGGCGCGGCGCCCATGCCGGAACCGTGAATGTCGTAAAGACCCTGCGCCACGGCGATGCCTTCGCGCGTATGGCCGCCGTAGAAATAACCCGGGCCGCCAACGAACTCCAAATTGCCGGTGGTCGACGCGTTCACGTCGTCGTAACGCCCCGAGGCGTAAATCATCTTCGCTACCGCCTCGCACACAGTGGAAACCAGAACGTTGCCGATGCGCGGACCTGCGCCGCAAGCCGCCGGATATCTGCAATTGAGGATGCTGCCCTCCGGCACGCGAATTTTCACCGGCCGCATCTTGCCATCGCTCCATGGCACGTCCCAAAAAAGCGTATTGGTCAATGCCAACGCGAGATGCGCGACCGTGCTCGGCAATGTCGAGTTGTGATCGGTGTCGGTTTGCGGGCTCGTGCCGGTGAAATCGAAATGGAGCTCGTCGTCCTTCTTCGTCATCGTGCAGTAGAGCTGCTGGGCGACCGATTTGCGGGTTTTGCGGTCGAGGGTGGTTACGTATTGACGCGTCACCCACGTGCCGTCAGGCATGGAGCGGAGCTTGGCGCGCGATTTCGCTTCCGAATCTTCAATCATCTTCGCGCCTGCCCGTTGCACGAACTCGAGGCCAAATTTTTCCACCAAGCCAAGATAGCGCTTGCCGCAAATATTATTTCCGGCGATCATCGCCTTCAGATCGAGCCCGACATACTGGGGATCCCGGCACATGCCGGTCAACGTCTGAAACACATCCTCGCGAAACTCGCCTTTCTCGACGATCTTCAATCCCGGGACGCAGATGCCCTCGTGAAATATTTCCTGCGCAGCCCCACGCAATAGCCCGCCGGTATCGGCCGTGTGCGTGCTGGTGGCCGTCCACGCGATCAGGTTTTTTTTGTAGAAGATCGGTTTGATGATCATCATGTCGTACGTATGAGATCCCGCGACGTAGGGATCATTGAAAAAAAACTGATCGCCGTCGAAAAAGCCGGGGGATGTTTCGAACCGGCGCACCAAGTCGTGAATCGCGTCCGAAGTCGCGGCGGCAAACCTCAAATGGCCGGAGCAGGCCAGTACCATGGTGCCCTTCTCGTCGTAAAACGAGCTCATGCATTCGCCGCCCTGCGATACGATCGGGGATGCAGTGACCCTTTGGAGCGTCATCCGGCCTTCCTCACCGATCGCCCAGAGCCGGTGGAGATACATCTCATAGCGAATTGGGTCGATGGCGGGTTTCTTGGGTTTCATCAAAGATCCTGACGAGTCACATTGGAGTGTTGGAGTAATGGAATGATGGAGTATTCGTTCGGAAGAACATCACTCCAGTACTCCAACACTCCATCACTCCAGTTTTATTTCACCACGCTCTTCTCAATCTCCTGTAGCAACGACAGGTCGACAAAATCTTTCGGCTGGGCTTGCTTTGCCTTCGGCTCTTTCTCGGCGAGGAAGTCGAGGGCGGCCTGAATGCCTTCCATGGTCGGATAGGGAATCGGCCGAAACAGCGGCAACCCGGTATTGTAACTGTAATCCAAAACCACGTTGTCCGAGGTATTCATATATTTGGAAAGTGTTTTCACGGTGAATGCCTTATCGGCTTTGATCCGCTCGATCGCGCTGCGGTAGGCTTTCACAACCTTGATTGCCGTCGCGCGATTGCGCTCGAGATAACGCCGGCTTGTGGCGATGCTCGTGTGCTGGAAGGAGATGCCGAGTTGCGGCAAATAAGCGAGCTCTTTGAAACCCGCTCTGATGGCCATCATGTTCGTCGGCGGTGACATCACGCCGCCGTGCAGAGCACCCGAAGCCATCGCCGGCAAAATTTCCGGCACGCCGCGCATTTGCAAAATGCTGACTTCACTATCCGCCTTGATTCCCCACTTTTTTAGTGCCAGCCGCAACGCGAAGTCGGTTGCCGATCCAAAGGTGCTGATGCCGATTTTTTTACCGCGCAGGTCTTCGGGCTTCTCGATCGCTTTGGTAGTGACGATCGAAAAGAAGGGCTGGTTGATCAGCCCGGCGACGATCACGACATCCGCTCCCGTCAGCGCCGCGGCAAGCAGCGCGCCGCCATAAATCTGGGCAAACGGGACTTCACCGCTGACCAGCGCCGACATCGTTTGCGGGCCGCCGCGGATGTAGATTAGCTCGGCCGGCACACCCTCACGCGCGAAGTAACCGCCGTCTTGTGCAACCCACGTGGGTAGAGACGCTACGCTTGCGGCGCCGACGGCGATACGCACAAGTTGGGCGGAAGCGACCGACACCTCCAATACCATGAGCGTCATCGCACAAACAAACAGCTTCAATTTCACAAGGGCGGCTTTTCCCGCATCTTTAATTCCTTCCCCTGGAGTGATGGAGTGATGCGAACACGGAATATTGGTAGGGAGAGGTGGTTCCGAATGCTCAGTACTCCGACACTCCATCATTCCAGTACTCCAATCTTCTTCATGGTAGTTCCATCACCAGATTCATATAGGGATCTACGGTGATTTTGTGCTCGGGCGGTATCAGAGTCGTGGTGAACGGCAGCTCTACGATGGCGGGACCACGGATCGTCGTGCCGACTCCGAGTATTTCATAGTCATAAACCGGCGCATCGATAGACTTTCGTTCAGGCCGAGTGAAGAACACCTGGCGCTTGCCCTTGAGCGCGCGCCGCGGATTGCCATTGGCTTTCCTCTTCGCGCTGAGCTTTGGCTTGGCGACTCTGCCGACCGCGTCGACCCGGATCTCACTGATTTCGATGCCGGCTTTCGAATAGCCGGCGCCCACTCCGTAAAGCTCCTCATATTTTTGCTCGAAGCCGGATTGGATTTCGCTCATGCGCTTAACGCTGAATCGCTCAAAGCTCACCGGCATCTCCACACCGGCGCTCTGGCGGCGATAACGCATGGTGTAATACCTGCGGAACTCGACCTGATTCGGCCTGAAGCCCTCGCCAGCCATCGCGTCGGCCATTTCTTTTTCGATCCCGTCGAGCCGCTGATTGATCATCGCGGGATCGGCCGGCATCACATACTGGCAGCTAATAACACGGGTGCGAATCACATCGGCCGCGGCTGCGCCGAAAGCGGAGAATACGGGTGATGTGGCAAAAATGTAAATCTTCCCAATGCCAAGCTCAGAAGCAAAACCCGAGGCGTGCACCGGCCCGGCGCCGCCGAACGCGTAGATCACGAATTCTTCCGGCAAATAGCCGGTACGGACAACTTGGCGGCGAATCAAATCCGACATTTTCGCGTTCACGATATCGTAGACGCCGGCGGCCGCTTCCTGGATTTTAAGCTTTAACGGCCGAGCGATCTGTGCCTCGATCGCGTGAAGCGCCTGGTCTCTGTTCAGTTTCTTGCGGCCGCCGAGAAAGTATGCCGGATCGATCACGCCAAGGGCGAGATCGCAATCGGTTACCGTCACCTGTTCGCCGCCGGAATCGTAGCACACCGGCCCCGGACTCGCGCCGGCGCTGCGCGGGCCAACGAGAAGCCGCCCGGTTTCCGCCTCGACATGAGCGATCGTGCCGCCGCCCGCTCCGATCGATTCGATATCGATGATCGGTTGCTGCATGCGAAAGCGCTCGACGATGGGCTCTTGGGCGTAGCGCCAGTATCCTTCCGTGATGAGCCCGACATCAAAGCTCGTTCCACCCATGTCAGTGGTAATGACATTCTTATGTTTCAAAAGGCCGGCGACATATGCCGAGGCGATCATGCCGCCTGCAGGCCCGGATTGCAGGTTGGCAATGGCGCTGACATGCTCGCGGTGCGCCACGCCGCCGTTTCCTTGCATGATCAAAAGCGGCGCTTTTAGTCCTTCGTTTTGCAATTTGCTCTCGAGCCCCTTTAAATAACGTTCGACCGTCGGGCCGAGATAAGAATTGAGAATTGCCGTGTTCGTGCGCGCATACTCGCCGGCCACCTGCGAGAGCGAACTGCCGAAAGACCAGTAGACTTTGCGATGTGGATCAGCTTCGGCCGTAAGGGCGCGAATCTCCTCCTCGTGTTTGGCATTCGCCCAAGCGTGCATCAGGCTGACAGCGATGGCGTCGACCTTGTCTTCCTGCATGAGCTGGCGAATCGCTTCCATGACATCGTCCCAATTGAGCGGCACGATTTCATTACCTTGGTAATCGATCCGCTCGCGCACGCCGATCACTCGTTCTCGAGGGACGAAGGGTTCGGGCTTGGTGACCCAGGTGACGTGCTTGATCTCATCGTCGGAGAGTCCGTCGACGCGGCCAATTGCGCGCATGATTTCCGTGGTGTCTTCAAATCCCTTGGTGGTGATGAGACCGACCTTGCAGCCGTTGCGGGTGATCAAAGCATTGGTCGCCACTGTGCTGCCGTGCTTGAACAATTTGGTTTGCCCGAGCAAGTCGCTGGTTGGAACGCCAACCACCGCCGCGGCTTCTTTGACGGCATCCATTACCCCGCGGGAAAAATCATCCGGTGTCGTCGATGCCTTGGCCGTCCAGACCTCTCCCGAATCTCCCAATACGACGACGTCGGTAAACGTTCCGCCGGTGTCAACGCCGATGATGAAATTTTGTTTGGCTGCCATCAATGTGCTTTCCGGTAGCGATCTTCAGATGGAGATACGAGAGGGGGCGCGGCTTGTCAACAGTTCTAGAGATCGAGAATACTCTGTGGCGCCCCGCAGATAGAGAATAACTCAGAAAGATTTCTCCTGGAGTTCATCCTGAGTTTAACGAAGAAGTCGAAATGACAAACGGCGTCGTTGATCAAAAAATAGAGCGGATCAGACGAGCTGCAGACCAATTTCGAATTTCGCGTTGTATCCCTGCGAATCTTTGGAGAGCGCCGGAATGAGCTGCTTGCCGCCGCGGCGATAACTGAAGTCATCATTGTTCAATATCGTGCGACGTCCATGGCGATCGTAAGGTGATCGTTGATGGACCTGATCCGTGACCGCTTCGTCGAAAAAAAGCTGCGACGTGAACTCCCGGCCGCGTGATGCCGAGTCCGTGCGGATCTTGAAATGAATGTGCACCGCGCGGCCTTCGTACCACCCGGGATAAATCGTATCGAACTGCGCAGTTCCCTTAGCATCCGTCACCTGATAACCGCGGAGAAACTTTTTTCCGCGTGTGTCGAAGCGAAGATCGCGCACGTCCGAATAAATACCGCTGGCGTCGCAGTGCCACACGTCGACGATCGCACCGCTTAGCGGGTCGCACCGTCCGTCAGAGATTCGTGAGACGCTGAACTGCAACCGCAAAGGAACACCCGGTCGTACGGAACCGTCAGACGGATCCACGCGGATGTCGGCGCGATTGAGCTTTTCATCGACGAAATAAGGCCCTTCGCTCTGCTCGGGCCGGACGGCGCAAATCGGTACCGCAGCAGCATGCCCATCCGCTGCTAAGCTTGTTGCTCCAAAAGTTACGGTTGGTTGAGACCGTCTGCGCCGGCAGGCGATCAAACTGCCTGTTGTGGCGCCGATCCAAAGGAGCATTTGTCGCCGGCTCCACAGATGACGATAAAAATTTTCTGCTTGGTAAACGCCTGTCATCGGCGGAGAT
>JBIOXP010000119.1:0-16005 GCA_044869705.1 Binatia bacterium
AAATTGCCGGCGTGAGGATCGGCCGAGTAGAATCTTTGGGGCTGTCGGAAGAGGATCGCGCCCGTTTGACGCTGAGACTGAACGATCAAGTTAAGCTGCAGGACGACGTGATCGCCTCGGTACGCGCGCGCGGGTTAATTGGCGACAAGTTCGTGCTCATCAGTCCTGGAGCATCGGAAAAAACCATTCCGCCCGGAGGCAAAATCAGGGAAACCGAGTCACCGCCAGATATTCCGGATTTGATCGGCAAGATCGTCGGCGGGGACGTGACGTCCAAAGGTGAAAGAAACGATGAAACGCAAAAATAGCTGCAGGTTGAAGATTGTCGTTGTTTTGCTGCTAACGGTGGCACTGTCCTCGGTCGCGCACAGCGCTGCGGCCGGAGTGCCGACGGAGCAAATCAAAGCCACGGTTGAAAAAGCCCTGGTCGTCCTGAAGGATCCCGCACTCAAGCCGCCGGCCAAGCTCAGCGAGCGCCGCGATCAGCTCAGACAGATATTGTTTGCGCGTTTCGACTTTACCGAGATGGCCCGTCGCGCTCTCGGCGCCAACTGGCGGCGGCGTACACCCCAGGAGCAGGAAGAGTTCGTCCGGCTCTTTACCGATGTGCTCGAACGCTCCTATGCGGGCATCATCGAGTCCTACTCCGATGAAAAAATCGTCTACACCAACGAGCGTATCGACGGCACTTTTGCCGATGTCGCGAGTAAGATTTTCACCAGCAAGGGCGAAGAGTACTCGATCAATTACAAAGCCCATCTGGTCAGCAATGAGTGGAAAGTCTATGACGTGATCGCCGAGAATATCAGCTTGGTGAACAATTACCGATCTCAATTCACCCGCGTAATCGCCCACGAATCGTACGACGAACTGGTCCGCCGTTTGAAAAACAAGGCGGATTTTGACGCACCGAAAAGACAATAATTCGCAGGCGCGTTAGCGTCGAGCCGAGTGCCAAAATAGCCCGCGTCCTCGAGAGGCAGCTCGAGCAACTTGACTCGCATTTGCCCTCGCAGTATGCGAAATTGAACGTACGAAAAGGAGCCGAGCTATGGCAATGACGATCGATTGGCATGCGCACCATACCGCCCCGGAAGTCGCCGAGCGCATCCGCGAACTGACCGGGAAACATCCGCACATCGATGCTTACGACTCTCCTGATCTAACAAAGCGCATCAAAGAAATGGACGAGGTCGGCCTCGATTTTCAACTGATCTGTCAAGGAGCAGGCGTTTACGCGGACCAATTGCCGCCCGAGCAAGCATTACAAGTCGTGCGCCAGTCGAACGATGTCTTGGCCGAACGGATTTCGCCGCATAAAGATCGCCTGGCGGGCATCGTCGCGCTTTCACTGAAGAATATCGAGGCATCGGTCGAAGAGCTCGAACGCAACGCGAAAAAAAATTTCCGCGCCGTTTTGCTCTATCCTCATATGGACGGCGAGATGCTCGTCGATACACCGGCAATGGACCCGATTTTCGCCAAGATCGCCGAGCTTGATCTACCGATCTTTTTGCATGGTGCCGGAACGGCGCAAAGCCCGTCTTTGAAGCGTCTCGAAGATGGCGGCGCCGGAGTTGCCTATGCCGTGCTTTCGGACGGCGAGGTCGCTGAGTGCTGTTTGCGAATGATTGCGAGCGGCTTGTTCGACCGCTATCCAAATCTGCGCATCGTGATTCGCAGCTCAGGCGGCGGTTTGCCGCTGTTGCTGCACCGTTTTTTCTGGAAACACAAAGGCCCGCAAGGCGAACAGAGATACTCGGATATTTTTCTCGATCATTTCTTCATCGACTGCGCCAGCTCGGACGCGCCGACCCTCGCCTTTTTGATTCATAAGATGGGTGAGAATAATATTGTCTTCGGCTCCGACTACTGTGGCGGCCTCGGTCCGCTAAGCAAGGGGTTTGTGGCGATTGACGCGCAAAATGACTCAACGCACGTGAAATCATTCATGGAAAAAAATTCCCGCCGATTGCTGCACATCTGATCTGCCGCAGCTTGAACGTTCTGAACGGCTTGGACCGTTTGAACGACTCGTTCGATTATGGCCTCCCAGTATGACCTCACGATTGTCGGCGGCGGAATCATCGGCCTCGCCACTGCGCTGCAAATCGGCCGTACTCATCCCGGCCTGCGACTTCTCCTGCTTGAAAAAGAAGCCCAGCTCGCGCGCCATCAGACAGGCAACAACAGCGGCGTCATTCATTCAGGGCTCTACTATCGGCCCGGTTCACTGAAGGCGCGCTCCTGCGTCGCCGGCCGTAAAGAGCTGATGAAATTTTGTGATCAGAACCAGATCCCTTATGAAATTTGCGGTAAGGTGGTTGTCGCCACCGGCCAGGAAGAATTGCCGCGCTTGGACGAGCTGCATCGCCGCGGACTCGCCAACGGGCTCCAAGGCCTGGAGATCATCGGGCCGGAGCGACTGAAGGAGCTCGAGCCGCACGCCATCGGCATCAAAGGTCTTTACGTTCCCGAGACCGGAATCATCGACTACAAAAAGGTCGCGGCGGCTTATGCCGAGAAAGTTCGCGATGCCGGCGGCGACATTCGTTTCTCGCAAAAAGTCGTGGGTATTCTCGATCGGCCCAGCGAAGTTGTCTTGCAAACGACCGGCGGCGATTATCGCACAAAGCACGTCATCAACTGCTGCGGCTTGCAATCCGATTTGGTTGCCAGAATGGCGCGCAACCAGAGGCGAGCGGATGGCCCCGAGCACCGCATCATCCCGTTTCGCGGCGAGTACTACAAGCTCGCGCCGGAAAGACAATTCCTGGTGCGTAATTTGATCTATCCGGTGCCCGATCCAACTTTTCCGTTCCTTGGGGTGCACTTTACGCGCATGGCGAGAGGCGGTGTGGAAGCCGGGCCCAATGCGGTCTTCGCCTACGCTCGCGAGGGGTATCGCCACAGCGACATCAATTTGCGTGATCTGTGGCGGACGATTTCCTTTGCTGGATTCTGGAGAATGACGGGAAAATACTGGCAGACCGGATTTGGCGAGCTCTATCGCTCGCTTTCCAAAGCGGCGTTTGTTCGTGCCCTGCAAAAGCTGCTGCCGGAAATTCGCGAGAGCGATCTCGTTCCGGGCGGCGCCGGTGTGCGCGCGCAAGCCGTTTCGTCCAAGGGCGCGCTGATCGATGACTTTGTCATTGAACAGAGCCGCAATGCTATCCACGTGCTCAATGCGCCGTCACCGGGCGCGACGGCCTCTCTCGCTATCGGCCGGCAAATCTGCGAGATGGCGGAAAAACAGTTTAGTCTTGAATCGACTAGGTAATTTCCAATCCGCAATACAATCCGCAATCCCAAACAACTCAACTAATCCGAAACGGATCTATTTCGTTTTTTGAATTTTTCGCTGCCGATTTTTTTCGCATTCGAAAATCGAATCTCGGATTGCGAAGTCCGATTTCCCGAGTAGCGCCAAGCGCGTAGCGAGCGACTCGATGTGAACTGCCGAGTGTGCTTGTTTCGAGTTCGGATTTATTTATCCGCTCTTCTTGAACTTCGTTGATGTCACCAACGGAACGACGGCGATCGCCAGCGCGAACCAGTAAGTCAGGTTCATTGCGGTAACGAACAACGTCGCCTTCGCCGGATCGGGCGTTGCAAGCGGATCGCCGGTATAATAACGGAACGACAACGTCAGAAGAATGCCGCTGAGTGAGATCCCGAGCATCTGGCCAAAACCGAACACACCGTTGATGATTCCGATGGCGGTGCCCCAGTGAGCTTTCGGCAACGCGCGGATCATCGCCGCTTGCGACGCCGTGTTGAAAAAGGCCGAACCGATTCCGGTCAACGCCAATAAAAGCGCCGGCAGGCCCCAGTGCGAATCGACGCGCAAATAAGCGCCGATGAGAAAGCTTGCCATCAGCACCAGCACTCCGATGATCAGCAGGAATCGTGACCCGATACGGTCTGTGAGAGCACCGCTGAGCGGCGAAAGCACCATGCTCAACAGCGAGGGCACCAGAAAGATGGCGCCGATGAAGCTCGGCGAAACTCGCAATACCTCCTGCAAATAGAAGGGCGTAATGAACGTGTTCAGTCCCTGGTTGATATTACAGATCAACAGACCTACCGATCCGTAGCCGAAAATCTTTTCTGAAAAAACCGAAAGACTGATGAGCGGACTGGAGTGGCTTTTTTCGTGGCGAATGAAAAACACCACCGCCATCACCATAACAAGGCCCAAGGCCAGGCGATTGCCGCTGCCTACGACCTCGGCAACTTTTTGATCGAGCAATAGAGTTGCAAAAATCGTCAAACCGAACAGCAACACTGCGCCCAGATAGTCGATCGCCTCCCGGCGCGTCGTTTCCGCAGCCGTAATACGGCCGGTCCAGACGCACATTGCCGCGCCCGCCAAACTCGGCAAAAACAGGAAAAAAAAGATCCCGCGCCAGTGCACCCAGTCGATGATCAGTCCGCCGATAGGCGGACCGACAAAAAACCCCAACTGATGCGACATGGCCAAAAGCCCCTGAGCTTTTCCCTCCGAGCCGGTCGGCATCGCCCTAAACGCTAGCGTCCGTCCCGAAGATTGGATCATTGCACCGCCGATCCCCTGCAAAAATCGAAATAGAATCAGCTGCCCGACATTTTGCGAAAAACCACAAAGCAGTGAAGCTCCCGCCATCACCGACATGCCGGCGCCGTAAAGCTTGTGATGGCCGTGAATATCCCCGAGTCGGCCGCAGATCACGCCCAGACCGATGCCGGCCATCTGATAAACGATCAGCGCCCAGGAAATGCCCAATAGGTCGGTATCGAGCGCCGCGGCAAGAGTCGGTGCCGAGATCACGAAAATGCGGGTCGCGATTCCCGCCGTGATGACGCCGATAATAGAATTGATCACGACGAGCCGGCGTATCGCGCCGCTACGATCAGGTGAATACGTCAGGCTCACTAGGGAAGGTCTCAAAGCAGAGGAGCGTAGGGGCGCAGCATAGTTCCCTTTTCGTTCATTGGGCCGGCTTGAAAGTATCTCTGAACAGGGCAACGTATTTATCGAACTCGTCCATGACTTGAGGATCGAACGGCAACAGTTTGTAAGGCTTCAAATACGGCGCAGTGACGTCCGGTCGCGTCGGAATGCGCCGGCTCGCGCGAATTGTTTCCATGCCGGCGCGCGACAGTAGAAAGTCGTAAAACAGCGCCGAAGCATAAACGTTCGCGCCCGTGCTGGTAATCGCCGCGCCGACTTTCGAAATCGGAATCACGCCATCCAAGACTGTCCAATCGACCGGCGCGCCTTGCGCTTTGACGCGCTCCACGGTGTGCACCTGAAGTTCCGCGGCGAGCGGAAACTCGCCCGCCGACATGAGCTGCCCAATCAGCGAATGCCCCTTGCGCCATTGAATCTGCTGCGCCGCCAGTTTTTTCATGAAATCCTGCGCCGCCTCTCTCCCGTCGCGGCTCTCTAGGTAGCGCAGCGATACCACGTACCAGTTGTATGGCTCGTTATCCATCGCGATGCCGCCCTTCCACTTGGGATTGAGCAGGTCCTTGTAGCTTTTGGGGGCAGCATCCTTGCCGACTTGCTTGGTGTTATGCGCGGGCACCCATGCGGAGGTGTAAAGCCCCGTCCAGTAACCACGCGGATCCTTGGTCTCCGGCGGATAGATTGAATTTTCCAGCGGCTCATAGCGAACCAGTAAATTTCGCTTGATCATAATCGAAAGTTCGAGCTCCGGCAGGCTGACGATATCCGCCTTGAACGCATTGGCGCGCGATTCCGCGAGAATTCTCTCGAGCAGCTTCTCGCTCGACGAACGAAAATGGTTGATCTCAATATTAGGGTGCTGTTCGTGAAATTTTTTCGTCAGCGCCAAAGCGTCTTCGGCGGTCGTGCTCGAGTACCACACCAACCCGTTCTCTTTTTTCGCCCCCTCGATCACGCGGGCCTGACGCTCGGCCGGAGAAAGTTTCGTCAGCGCCGCCAATGTGGATTGCCGATTTTGCGCAAACACCGGCGCTGCTACGACTCCGACAATAAGAAACGCCATGATTGTTACTGCTGAACGTTGCATTTCTACTCCCAAGCTCATGTGAAGACTCGAACAACCATCCGCTCCCCTTGGGACAGGGATAGGCTGAGGGTCTGGTCCGACTACCATTATTGATTTCGCGACTCGCGTCAAATATCGTGATGCAAATACACGGAGGATGCCGAATGATTATCGAGTACAAAGGTAAAGCACCGCGTATTTCACCGAGCGCGTTTGTCGCGCCGACCGCGGTGATCATCGGCGATGTCATCGTCGGCGATGAAGCCAGCATCTGGTGGGGCGCGGTGATCCGATCGGACCAGAACGAAAATCCTATCCGCGTCGGCGCGCGCACCAGCATTCAGGACAATTGCGTGCTCCATTCCGGTGAAGCGCCGACCATCATCGAAGATGATTGCACGATCGGGCACGGCGCCATCATGGAAGGCCCCCTGATCAAGCGTGGCGCCATCATCGGCATGAACGTGACGCTTTTGGAAAATGTCGAAATCGGCGAGGAAGCACTGATCGCGGCGGGTAGTGTCGTCGTGCCGCACACCAAAATTCCTCCCCGCGTGCTGGCGGCGGGCGCGCCGGCAAAGGTCAAAAAAGAGCTCGCCGGCGAAGCTTTGCATTGGATCAAAATGGGCTCTTCGACCTACGTCAACCTGTGCAAAAGCTATAAGGGCGGCGATTACAAGGTGATCGGCTAGCTCCGCGGTTCAAACCGTCCAAGCCGTTTAAGCCGTTCGACGATTTGAACTTTTTGAACGTCTTGAACCGGTCGGCACACACGAAGTGACGAAAATGCAGACGCAGCAGAAAAGGACAGCGAGATGCGGATTATCTTGATCGGCCAAGCGGCTTTCGCCGAAAAGAGTTTGGAAAAGATCCTCGCCAAGGGCGAAGAAGTCGTCGCGGTCTACTGCCCGCCGGATCCGCCCGGCGGAAAACCCGATCCCGTCAAACAGAAAGCGATCGGTCTCGGCATCCCGGTGCGCCAGCACCCGTCCTTCAAGGCGCCCGCAATTCGTGAAGAGTTTGTCGCACTCAATGCGGATTTGGCGGTTCTGGCTTTTGTTTCCCAGATCGTTCCCGAGCAGGTCTTTAGCGTCCCTCGCCTTGGCAGCATTTGTTTTCATCCTTCGTTGTTGCCGAAATACCGCGGCGCGAGCGCGATCAACTGGGCGCTGATCAAAGGCGAAACCATGACCGGGATCACGTTGTTCTGGGTCGATCGCGGTATCGACACCGGCCCGATCCTATTGCAAAAAGAAGTGCCGGTGGATCCGAGCGATACGACAGGATCTCTTTACTTCAATAAAATATTTCCTCTCGGCATCGAAGCGATCGGCGAAGCTGTGGATTTGATCAAAACGGGAAATCCGCCGCGGATCATTCAGGATGAATCAAAAGCGAGCTATGACCCGCCCTGCCGCGACGAGCATGCGCAGATCGATTGGTCCAAGCCGGCGGCAGATGTCTACAATTTGATTCGCGGCTGTGATCCACAGCCCGGCGCACACGCGAGCTTGCGAGGACAATTACTGCGCCTCTTCGATGCCCGTTTGCAACGCGGCGCCAGCGCGTCTCTTCCCGGCGAAGTCATCGATATCGGCGCCGACGAAATCACGATTGCGCTCAATGGCGGGAGCCTCGCCGTAAAAAGAATCCGCGGCGACGGCGCCAAAATGAGCGCCGCGCAATTTGCCAAAGAGGCGCGAATCGAAGTTGGCGCTCAGCTGGGATAATCCGACTTGCATTCTGCCCAATCACTTCGTTTCGATTCCGTAGTGAGCGCGAAGCCGTACTCTTAAATCCTCGGCAATGCGAACGTCCGAGCTCGCTGCGTGGGTGCAGCGAATGACCTCGAGACCTAAGTGACCAAAGATCATGAAACTGTCAGTCCTGGATCAATCGACGGCATCCCTGGGGAAAACCCAGGATACCGCGATTCGCGAGACGCTCGAGCTCGCGCGTCACTGCGAGTCGCTGGGTTATCATCGCTTCTGGCTTTCGGAGCATCACAACTCCGGCAGCATCGTCGGCACAGCGCCCGAAATACTGATGGCCGCCATCGCCACGACGACGTCGCGAATTCGTATTGGCAGCGCCGGAATCATGTTGCCGCACTATTCGGCGCTCAAAGTCGCCGAACAGTTTCGCGTGCTCGAAGCGCTCGCTCCGGGCCGCATCGATTTAGGCGTTGGCCGCGCGCCCGGTTCGGATCAGATGACGGCCTACGCGCTCAATCCTTACCCCGAGAATGTTCTGGATCAATTCCCTCGCCAGGTGCAGGAGCTGCAGCATTGGGTATCCGGTAAGCCGTTACCGGAAGGCCATCCATTCGGGAATGTCATCGCTCAGCCCACCGGACCGACGGCTCCGCAGATGTGGATCCTTGGGAGCTCCGACTACGGCGCGCAACTCGCGGCCTACTTCGGCTTGCCTTACGCGTTCGCCTATTTCTTCAGCGAGGGTACCGGTGTGGAACAAGCGCTGGAACTATATCGAAAAAACTATCAGGCCAGCGAAAACTACCCCAAACCATTAGCGACGATCTGTGTTTGGGCGCTCGCGGCGGACACCGAAGCAGAAGCGCTCCACCAGTTCAAAACTCGAGAGCGCGCGATTGTCGATCGCAGGCAAGGAATTCGCCTGCCGCTCATGCCGCCGGACCGAGCCGAGCGCCCCTACTCTGCGGCCGAGCTAGCCACCGCCGAAAAGCTTCAGCGCAAGGCGATCGTCGGCAGCTCACGCCAAGTCAAGACGCGATTAGAAGAGCTCGCGGAACGGCTAGACCTCGACGAGTTGGTGATCGTTACCTGGACTTACGATCCGGCGCCGCGCCATCGATCCTACGAACTACTAGCGGAAGCATTCGGGTTGAGAACCCGCGAACCCATTTAATGCCGGCGCATGAATGCATCAACCGACATCCGGACGCGCTCCCGGAGGGGCGAATGGCCTCGCCCCTAGGCGCGAGGCCGATCTGATTGCCCCTAGGCCAATGCTGCCGCGAGCGATGTCTTGAGTCCGAGCTCTTCCGCCACAGCCTTTTCCACGACCGTTCCCTTGAAGAACTGCGGGTTATTTTTTGTATGCAAGCTTGCCGCATTGGTGAACGTGAACTCGCGAAAATCCTGCTCGGTCACGAAGCCGCGTTCAACCATCTCGAACGCTTCCGGAATAACTTCGGCGAAATCGGGAACATCAAAGTGCGTGAAGTCGGAGCTGAAAATGGGCCGCAGGCGCACGCCCATGCGCTTATCGAAGGCCCACATGGTTGCGCGATCGTCCGCTTCGCAGCCGAAATAAAAATTGTTCGAAAACACACGACGGACGTCGTCTTTTGACTTGATCCCCGCCGCTTCGAAGTCGTCCACCACATGCTCGGGCCGTTCGAGCTCTTCGAGACTGCAATCCGGGCGGAATACGTCCAGATGATTCATGATCGCGTCGGCGTTGGCCTTGAGCTTTTGATCGCCGTAACGCTCGATAAATCCACGCAGCTCGGCAACGCTGGTCGCGTTCGGGTATTGCAAACCGTCGCGGCGGCGCTTTTCCCAATGTTCGATCAGGTCGAGACACATCTGACAGGCCCAGCTGATGCCACCTTCCATGAAGCCGAAATTGAGCGTTGGATAACGGCGCACCAGGCCGCCGAGAAACACGCCGCGCGCAAAAGCATGGTTGGATTCGGCGAAGTGGCCGACGTGATTGTAGGTGAAATTGTTGATCGACGAGCGATCCATCCAGCGGCCGCTGCCTGAATGTTGGGTGACCGCGACGCCGAGCTCGACGCACCGCTTCCAGACCGGTTCGTAGTTGTGCGGGCTGTCAAGAGCGATCGTGTCGACGTACCAGGCGGCCTTTTGCCGATCGATCCCCTCGGCCGCGCTTGGAATCGCTCGTTCTTGATTGCCGCGCATCATAATGACTTTGAAACCTCGCTGCGCTACGGCATAATCGAGTTCCTCGAGCGCTTCATCCGGCGTCTGGGTCGGAATGATCGCCGCCGGCGCAAATCGTGAAAGATACGCTTCGAACATATCGGCCGTCATCATGTTGTAAGCGCGGCACGCCGCGCGGTGCAAATCCTTCTGGGAGATACCGTTAATGGTAAGGCCGAAACTCGGATAGATCATGGCGAAGTCAATGCCAAGCTCCGGCAAGCGCTCGTTAAGCAAAGCCGGCAACAGCCCTGTCGCCTTGTCCAGTGTCTTGCTCGTGACACCCCACCAGATTGCCCGGCGTAGCCGATGATGTTGGCGCTCCTCGGGCGTGGCGCGATACCAGGCGTCCCGGGCGTGCCAGAGCGATCTCATCTGATCGACGGCTTTCGCGCCGCCGACTTCGGCGAGATATTCGAGGAAAACCGGAATCGGCTCGATCCAGTGCCCGTCGCCATCGATGATGGGATGCTTCAACGAATCATGTATTGCTACCGCTCGGTTTTCCATGATCATTCTCCTTACTTCGCCTCAAGCTACAGCCATGAATAATTAATTGCGGAGAAAAAGACGGCCGCAGCAAAGACTTTCTCAAAATACCGCTATTGCACTCCGCGCCGCGCCGATAATCGTTTTTCTGTTTGCCACTTGGGTGAAGCTATCGCTAAGCCGGCGAGTCGTCAATTGGGAAATGAGCAATTCGCTGCATCAATGGGAGCGATTAATCCTGCGCGTGCGCATGAGCCCAGGCAATCGCGCTCTCGAGCCGGTCATTGCCCCAAAACAGCTCGGAACCGACAACAAAGCTCGGAGCGCCGAAAATGCCCTTTGAAACCGCATGGTCGATGACCGTCCGCAGTTTCGCCTTGGCTTTCGGTGAGTGTGCGGAACTGATCAGGTCGGCGGGCTGTCCTATGGTCTTGAGAATCGAGCCAACAACACCAGCATTCGAAATGTCCCGGTCGTTCGCGAAGTTTTCGAAAAACGTACGACGGACAAATTCGGCTAGCCAAGGCTCCTCGGAAAAAAAACAGGCTATCCGAGTCGCCAGAACACTATTTCGCGGAAATACGGACGGCCTTCGGAACGGAATGCCAACGGATTCGCACACCCGTTCGAGATCGCGCCACATGTAATTGCCTTTGGCGGAATAAATATTGAACGGAGAATCGTTCCACCCTTGCGCCTTGAAAATGGGCCCGAGCAAGAAAGGACGCCAGACTAACGAGACATTCGAACAGCGCGCAAGATTTTCGATTCGAAACGCCGCCGGATAAGAGTAAGTGCTGGCGAAATCGAACCAGAACTCGAGTTTTTTCATAGCAAGCCAAACACGCCCGAACGATACCGCAAGCTTAATCTTCACTCCGTTTCAAAACTAGCTGCGACTCGCTTCGTTGAGCCGTTGCGTCGCGCTCGAATTTAGCGGATCTTCACACCAAATCGTAGCTCTAATCTGGCAAACCGGAAAACACCAGGCCGCCGTCGCCGAGTCCCGAGCGAAAAGGATCGCAATCAAAATGAATTTCTCGAGATTCTTCTTAACGCTCGTGCTCGCGCTCCCTTCGAGCGTCCATGCCGCGACCGGAGCGCGGCTGCAGATCGGTTATGTGAGTTTCGTTCCCGGCGTCGCGCCGCTGTGGGTGGCTTCGGACCGAAGATTGTTTAGCCAGGAGGGAGTCGATCCCGAGCTGATTTTCATCGGCAGCGCGCCGACTATGCTTGCGTCGATGATGGCGCGGGAAGTTGCGCTCGCGTTGACCGCCGGTACCGCGGTGATGTCCGCGATTGCGGCTGGAGCGCCGGTCAAAATTTTCGCCACGTTTACCAACTGGCTGACGGTCGATTTAATTGCCCGCCCGGGCATCGCTCGCCCACAAGATCTGCAAGGCAAACGTATCGGCGTGCAGAGCATCGGCGGCGGCATCTGGATGCAAGCGCTGTTAGCCCTTGAACGTGTCGGCCTCGAGCCCGTGCGCGATCAACTCCGGTTGCAGGTAATCGGACCGCAGGCACAGCTCGCCAAAGCACTCGAGACCGGCGTGATCGACGCTACGGTGCTGCCGCCTGCATTTAGCCGTCCACTGAAACGCCGCGGCTTCCCCGTTCTGCTGGAAGTGAGAAACACGAACATTCCTTTGACCGTCAATAGTCTCATCGCTGTGAGCGAAAGCAGCGCACCAGCGCCGCAAGCCCTTGAACCGGTGCTGAAAGGGCTCTTACGCGGCCTGGCATTTATTCACCACCCTTCAAATCGGGAGGCGGTCATCGAGATTCTCGAGCGGCGTATGCGCGTCGCGCGGCCGGCCGCCGAGGAGGCTTATTTGGAGGCCGTGGAGACTCTGGATCGAAAACCTTATCCCGCACCGGAGGGCCTGCTCAACATCAAGCGCATGCTTGCCCGTACGACTCCACGAGCGGCAACCATCCGCGTCGATGAAGTGAGCGATACGCGAATTCTCCGCAAGCTCGACGACGGCGGTTTTGTCGATGCGCTCTACAACTCGTCCAGCGGCGGTTGAGCGAAGGAGCTGGCCGACGCCGCATTCGCACCGCTGTGGATCAAGCAACCTTTTGTCGTCGCCCCGTCTCTGAGGCTCGCACGATCGCGTCCAAGGTCCGGTGGCGCCGCACCGCGTGATCGAAATCGGGAAAGTCGGGATCCGTTTTCCCCTCCGCGCGTATGGTTTCGGCGAATTTGACCCACATTTGACCGACATCATATTCAGGACCGTTGCGCAATGTTTCCGGCACCCACTTGAATCGCTCCGGCACCGCCAGCTCTTGCAGAGCTTTATCGTCTTTGTGTCCACCCATGATCTTGCGCCGAAGCTCCTGGCCGCCTTCGCCGCCGCCGATCATCGAGAGCGTGCCCTCCGTGCCGTAAATCTCCAAACGGTGACCGCTGCCATGATACGGGTGAACGCCGCAGTAGGCATTGACCAGCGCGCCGCTTGCGAGCCGTCCTTGGACCATGATGTTGTCCGGTGAGGTCACGTCGACATATTTTTTTGTGTCGGTCTCGAACCAGCGCGGCACTTGCGTGGACACGGTCGCGGAGAGCTCGCTCGGCTCGCCCGCCACCATGCACATCGCATCGAACACGTGAGCGAACGTAATCGTCAACGTATTTGCGCCCAGATGGACGTCGCGCTGCCAGGTGCGATCCGAGGGGCGAGTCAACACGCCGCTGTTCATCAGCAACAGATTCACCGCCAGCACCTGTCCGACGTAGCCTTGCTGGATGAGCTCGCGCATGTACAGATAAGCGGGCGAGGCGCGGCGCTGCAATCCGACGATGGTGCGCAGGTTTTTTTTCTGGGCCAACGCCGCCAACTCTTCGGCTTCTTGGGTATTGGCGCCAAGCGGCCATTCGCAGAAAACATGCTTGCCCGCTTCGAGCGCATGTTTGGTAAGCGCAAAGTGTGCCGGCACGCGCACCGCGACGGCGACGGCCTCGAGCTGTGGATCGGCATTCAAACCGTTGTCGCTGCCGTAGGCACGCGAAACGCCCAATTGATCGGCCGCTGCCCGGGCGGTCTCTTCATGCGCCGTGCACACGGCGTAGAGTTCTGCTTCTGAAATGCCTTTCAATGCCGGCGCATGCGCGCGCGGCCCCCATCTGCCGGCCGCTCCGATGAGGCCGACGCGTACTGGGTTCGGTTGAGCCATGCTTTACCTCTTTGCGAGCTTTCTTAGCTTTTGCTTTTGCGCGCTTGAGACAAACCTGCCGCTGCTCTAATCAGATATGCGTACGAGATTCTTCGTCGCGTGCTCCTTAGAATGACGGCAAAATATAATCCCTGCTCATGTCATCCTGAGCTTAGCGAAGGATCTATTTCTTGACACAAAGTACACCAGAACCCTTAAACCATCGCGTCATCCAGCCATCGCATAATAAGACATGCAGTTGTCCCACAGAATCTTGCGCTTGGTTTCTTCACTGAGTGGCAGCCGCAGGAAATAGTTGACGGCTTCGGGATAGCGCGAATCGACGTGCGGATAGTCGGTGGAAAAAACCAGATAGTCACTGCCGACCTGCTCAATGACATTGCTGGCGATCGCCTCGTCGGGTTCGATCGACACTCGGCATTGTCTTTTGAAATAGTCGCTCGGCTTTTGCTTCAGATCCGGAGCGAAGACATCGCCGTCGAGTTCCCAGGCTTCGTCGAGCCGCCATAAAAGCCACGGCAGCCAACTGCAATTGGCTTCCAGAAACGCCACGCGCAGTTTCGGGTGCCGCGCCAGAACGCCGCCGCCGCAGAAACAGCCGAGCGCGAGCATCTGTTCCATGGGCTGGGAAAAAACTCGCCGCAGCATGAAGTTCGGCTCCAAGCGCTCGCCGATCGGATTTCGCCCCGTGCCGGTGGACTCGTGAAACCCCAGCGATAGATTCAACTCTTCCAATGCATCCCACAACGGATCGTAATACTCGCTCTGCCACTGATGCGCGACCAGCGGATTGGCGCGGAGAAAAATCGCCCGGAAGCCCAGCTGCTCGGCGCAGCGCCGCGCTTCGCTCACGGCATCTTCCATGCGATACGTGGAAATCATTCCCGCCCCGATCAAACGTTGCGGATTGCGCTGACAAAAATCGAAGAGCCAGTCGTTGTAGGCGCGCGCCATGGCAGCAGCGAAATCAGCATCCATATCCGGCAAAACCAACGCTCGCAAACCGCGCGTCGGATAAAGCACGGCGACATCGATGCCTTCGGTATCCATCGCTTCGAGCTGAACTTCGGAAGTCCAACCCCGTGCCGCGTCGCGCCCGAAAATATCCTGTTTCTGATCGAAGTTTTTCCCCCTCGCCGTATCGTTTTGCGGCGTGGTTTTGCGCGCCCATTCCGTTCCGTCGGGGTGCACCAGCCGAAGGTCCCGCACGTTGTGACTGGTGACGCCGCGGGGCGCCAGGGCGCGGAATTTCGCATCGATATAACGCTCCCACAAATCCGGCGGCTCCATGATATGCATGTCGCTGTCGATAACCTTGAATCCATCTTTCGCCATAATCGCTTCCTTCGCTTCGTTACCAATCGTTAGAATTCGCCATTTACGCTAGCGCTACCGCCGCGGCGCGTCAATCAGGCGCGGCTCGAAATGACCGATAACACCACGCCTGATCCCCTGATCCCGGTCGTTGACAGTGCGTCGGCAGCTCTCCTATGATCGCTGCTGAACGGCCCATTCATGAAAAAATTCTTTTGCCTGATTCTAATCACGCTTATCGGCCTCGCTTGGCGCTCCTCCGGCGCCGCCGAACTCCAGGCAATCACGGTCGCTCTGGTTTCACCGAGCTGGAATACGGGACTCCCTACGGCTGTCGCTCGCGGCGCGGGCTTCTTCAAAGAAGAGGGTCTCGACGTGAGACCCGTAACGCTATCGAGCAGCGGACCGATCATGATGGCGCTGCTCATGAGCGGTCAAGCTGATTTCGTGATCGCCGGTGCGGTCGCAATTTTGCGGGGTATCGCGCGCGGCGCGCCCGTGCTTGTCGTTGGCGGCCACTTGAGCCGAATGAGCTATGCGCTCATGGCCGACAAAAGGTTGAAAACCGTGGCGGACTTGAAAGGAAAGACCATCGGCATCACGGGGATTGGTGGAATGGGAGAATTCACGGTCGTGGAATCGCTACGGCGCGAAGGGTTGCTCAAGGATCGCGATTTTTTCGTGCTGAACATCGAAGGCTGACCGGCGGCGCGCATCGCCGCTCTCAAGACCGGCAGAGTCCAGGCGGTTCCACTCACTCCCGGACAACGAGTCCAAGCCGAGAACGACGGCTTCACGATGCTGCTCGACACGCGCGAAACATTGACCGAGATTCCCTCGACAATCGTCGCTTCGACGAGGGAATTTGCGGCGGCGAGCCCCGATAAAACCACAAGACTCTTGAGAGCCCTCCAAAGAGCGATGGAGCTGATCCGGCGCGACAAGGAGAAGGCCATTGCACTCGGCATGCGGCACGGCCTCCGCGGTGATCTTGGCATCGAGAGAAAGGCCCTGGATTACTACGCGGCCGATCTCGACATCCGCCTAAAATCGGAAAACATCGCCGCTCT
>JBIOXP010000120.1:0-21381 GCA_044869705.1 Binatia bacterium
ATATCAATTTCCCAACTCGAGTCGAAGCCGGTCTTGTAAAAATTCTGTTCCAGCTGCCGGCCGCCAGTCGGTGCTACCACCGCGCCTTGCGTTGGCGAGCCCACGGCATTTTGGCTCGCGCGATTTCGGCTGTAGGAACCGGAAAGATCCAGCGTCGGCCACAGTCCCGCCGCGGTCGCAGCAAGCGTTGCTCGCTCCTCGCGCACTCGCGCTTCCGCTATACTGAGATCCAGATTATTCTTGACGGCGCGTGCCACCAGAGAATCAAGCACGGGATCCTTAAACTCTTTCCACCATTGCGTCAGATCGCTCGCCGCTTGCGTATCAATTCCGCTTTGTTGTGCTTCCTGCCACGCGCCCGGAGATACCGTTTCAGGCCGGTGATAGTCCGGCCCGACACTGCAGCCCGCCGCCACGAAACACAACCATGCCGCCAAACCGTAAAATTTGTCAGTCGGATATTTCATTGCATCCCTTCTAATCGTCGCATACGTTCATGCAAGCCGATGGCGAAACATCCACGAAGCTGCCGATAACGTAATCGCAGCGATGACTGCCAGCGGCCAAAGTTCCGGAATCAAAAGCGCCAAGCCAACTCCTTCGAGATAAACCCTGTGGGCAATATCGATGGCGTAGCGCAACGGATTAACGAGCGTCACATATTGCAGCCACATCGGCATGCTACTCACCGGAGTCGTCAGCCCCGATAGCAGCGCAAACGGCATGATCAACAAGAACGAGAAGAGCATCGCCTGCTGCATGGTCTTTGCCACAGACGACAGCAGCAATCCCATGCCGACAGCAGCGAGCAAAAACACACTCAACCCCGCGTACAAGGTAATAAATGAGCCCGCGAAGGGAATTTGAAACCAGAGCTGGGCGACCAGCAAAACCAGCGTCGCCTGAACAATTCCGACGAGCATTGCCGGAATCGCCTTGCCCGCCATGATTTCAACGGGGCGAAATGGCGTCACCAGCAACTGATCGAACGTGCCCTGTTCTCTTTCGCGCGCCACCGATAGACCGGTGAGCATTAACGTCTGGATAAACGTCAGCGTCCCGATCAAAGCCGGAATCATATGCCAGCGCGTCTCCAGGTTGGGATTGTACCAGGCTCGGCTCGTGAGCCGAATCGGCATGGATCGCTGACCATGCTCGCCGCGCCATTTCGTATTGAACGACTCGACGATGCCGCCGATGTAACCGATGGCAGTACCTGCCGTGTTTGAATTTCTCCCGTCGGCGATCACCTGCACGTCGGCTTGACGACCGCCCAAGAGCCGGCGCTCGAAATCCTGATCGATTTGAATCACCAGCAGCACGCGCCGTTCATCGATTGCCCTTTTCACATCCGCCGCACGATCGAGATTGACGATCCGGCGAAATACACCCGAGCCGTCGAATCGGGCCAGAAGCTGCTGCGACGCAGCGCTCCGATCCTGATCGAACACGCCATACGGAATGTCCGTGAGATCGTACGTGGCAACATATCCGTAAATCAGGCACTGGAGCACAGGCGGAACCAACAGACTGTATCGGCTCCGCGGATCCTTGAGGATCGCCAGCAGCTCTTTACGGGTAAGCGCCAATATCCGGTATAAGGCTTCGAACATTTCTCAGCCCAAGCTCTTTCGCGCAGCACGGTACGTGAAAGTCCACAACACCGCCGCCATCAGAGTCAAAACCGCGATGTTGGGCAGAATCACCGCCCAGATATCGCCGGCTAAAAATATCGTTTGGAGAAGCGCGACGTAATAGCGCGCGGGAAAAACGTACGTGAGCAAGCGCACGATCGCCGGCATGCTGCGCAGGTCGAACAGGAACCCGGAAAGCATTACCGCCGGCAGAAACGTCACCAGGACGGTGATTTGGCTTGCGACAAATTGACTCCTGAACGTGGACGAAATCAGCAGTCCGATGCCGAGCGCGACCAGCAGGTAAACCACCGAAGCGGCAGTTAGCACTGCGACCGAGCCACGAAACGGCACATGGAAGAGAAACTTCGCCGCCACAAGACATAACACCAAGCCAATGACGCCGAGAGCAAAGTAAGGAACGGTCTTGCCGAGCAAAATTTCATTGGTACGCACCGGCGTGACGAAAAGCGCCTCTAAAGTGCCACGCTCCCATTCGCGCGCCATCACCAGCGCAGTGAGCAGAGCGCCGATCAAGGTCATGATCAGCACAATCAAGCCGGGCACGAGAAAATAACGGCTCTCGTTCGCTTCGTTGAACCACATACGGCTTTGCACGACGATCGGCCCGCTCGCCATGGCGTAGCCCTGCGCGGCGCGACGAGCTATCCACTGGCCCACTGCTCCTTGCGCATAGCTCTGAATGATGCGCGCGTGATTGGCATCTACGCCATGTACCAGCACCTGTACTTCCGCATCGCCGAAACGAATTCGACGACCAAAATCCGGGCGGATGCGAATGATACCGTCCACTTTTCGTGACAGCATCAATTTTTCCGCCTCTGGCATCGAGGTCATGGGCTGAGCATCGAAATAGTGCGACAGCTGAAAACTGGCGGCTAAATCTGTTGCTGCCGGGGACGTGTCCTCCATCACCACGGCGACCGGTACCTCCGTGACATCCAATGACAAGCCGTAACCGAAGAGAAGGATCAGTACGACCGGCAAGACGATCCCGATGGCGATGCTGCTCGGATCACGAATGATTTGCCGTGCCTCTTTGCGGATCAAAGACAAAGCGCGATGCATCCTGCTAGAAAGGTCGCTGTGTTCCGTCATGCCGCGCCTCGGATTGAATGGCCGTGCGCTCCCTTACGATCGCGCGCTGCTTCGACAATCTGGATAAACGCGTCTTCCATAGTGGGCATCAGCCCCGATTCGGATTGCCCCCGGCTCCGGATCTCCGCCGGAGTCCCCTGGGCCAAAACCTGCCCGGCATCCATGATGGCAACCCGGTCACAGTACTCGGCTTCTTCCATGAAGTGCGTCGTGACCACGACCGTCACATTTTGCTCGGCCAGCGCAGTGATGCGGCGCCAGAATTCTCGGCGCGCCAGCGGATCGGCACCACTCGTCGGCTCGTCCAGGAAAAGCAGTTGAGGCTCATGCAGCAACGCCGCCGCCATGGCGAGCCGCTGCTTGAAACCTCCGGGCAGATCGCCGCTGGGTAAGTCGATAAACTCGCGCAGATTGAATTCGGCCAAAGCCCAATCGATGCGGCTTTGCTTGTGAGCGCCGCGAAGATTGTACGCACAGGCGAAAAACTCCAGGTTTTCTGCCACCGAAAGCTGGCCGTAAAGGGAAAATTTCTGCGCCACATAGCCGATCCGCTGGCGCGCCGAAGCCCGCGCCCGACGCAGATCGACCCCGGCGACTCGAAGCGTTCCGCTGCTCGCCGGGAGCAATCCGCAGAGCATGCGAAACGTCGTCGTCTTTCCCGCGCCATTGGGCCCAAGCAAACCGAAGATTTCACCGCGTTGCACTTCGAAATTGATATGATCGACCGCGGTAAAAGCACCAAATTGACGGACCAGGTCGCGAACTTCTACAGCCACGCCATGCTCATGTTCCTGAACGGCAGTCACAGTCATAGTACCCAGTGACTCGCGCGCCGCTCCAGTTCGGTGTAGCAAAATCATGAAGCCGTCCTCGAAACGCGGCGCGACAGCGCTGCGGGCAGCGTCCGTTAATGCCTCCGTTATTGGTTCATCTCGCCCCTCATTGTTGGTCGGGGAGAATTCATCAACGGCGCGAACCAGTCGAACCTGGCCGCCGACAGGGACTGCGTCGATGACGGTCGGCGCACCGAGCAGACGCGCCTGAAATTCCCTCGCCTTGTTTCCGGCGGGAGGATTAGCGATAAAAGCTCGGCCTGCCGCCAATTGGCTGATCTCGCCGGGCGTGCCTTGCGCCAAAACTCTCCCGCGATGCATCACGACGACGTGTCCACAACGCTCGGCCTCATCCAGATACGACGTGCTCAACAACACGCTCAGCTCTTGCTCATGCACGAGCCGGAAAATAATCTGCCAAAGCTCGCGCCGCGATAAAGGATCGACTCCGACAGTCGGCTCATCCAGCAGCAAAAGCTCCGGCCGAGAAACCAGCGTACAGGCGAGACCGAGCTTCTGCTTCATGCCGCCCGACAATTGGCCTGCCAATCTTTCCGTAAACGGCCCGAGCGCCGTCATGTCCATCAGACTGGGGTAGAGCGCTTGGCGGCCTCGTGTGGTGATGCCGTGCAAATCAGCGTAGAGATCGAGGTTTTCCTGGACGCTCAGATCCTCGTACAGGCCAAACTTCTGCGGCATATAGCCGATCCGATCCTGAATTTTCTGTGCTTCCGCACGTACGCTGAGACCCAACACTTCCAGCTCGCCCCGATCCAATGGCAGTAAACCCGCGGCAAGTCGAATCAGCGTCGTTTTGCCAGCGCCGTCCGGCCCGACGAGGGCGGCCAGGGTGCCGCGCTGCACCTGGAGCGTCACATCGTCCAGCGCGAGCACGACTTCCCGATTATCGCGGACAAATGTCTTCCGGATGCCACGGCCGCTTAGAGCTATCGAATGATTTGCAGGATTCACGTCGAAGCTATTTCCGATCGCCTTGCTCTTTGCCACTGTTCTGATGCGTACTTTCGGGGGCCAGAACAACGCTCGCTGGCATGCCCAAACGCAGCTCGTCCGCGGGATCCTTCACGAATATGCGGACCTCATAAACGAGACTGGTGCGAAGCTCTTCGGTCTGCACCGATTTCGGCGTGAACTCCGCGACCGGCGAGATGAAGCCGATCCAGCCGTCGAATCTGCGCTTCGGAAATGCGTCGACCTCAATCGCAGCCGACATTCCCGGACGAATTTTGCCCAGATCGGGTTCTGATATATATGCACGCACCCACTTCGGATCGATGATCGCCAATGAGAAAACCGCATTCTGCGGGGTCGCCATTTCACCGGGTTCCATGACTCGCGTTCGAACGATCGCATCGGCAGGAGCGATGAGCTCGGAATCGGCTAACTGCTGTCGCAACAAAGCCACCTGCGCTTGGGTTGCCCGCAGCCGCGCTTCGTTCTCGGCAACATCTTCTTTGCGCGGACCCAGCACCGCGAGATCCAATGACTTCTGATTGACGGCGAGTTTCGCAACGGCGACATCCAACGCCGCTTTTGCGGCATCGACGTCCTGCTGGCGTACGGCACGACCGCCCGACGCCTCGGCGGCACTTTTGTAGCGCTCGTATTGCCGCTGCGCGTTAACCAGATCGGCTTTGGCCGATTCGACGTTGGCCCGAGCTTGCGCGATCTCCTCCGGACGGCTGCCGTTGCGTAACCGCGTCACGACTTGCTGCTGTGCGGCGGCTTGCGCTGCGGCCTGAGCTACCTGCGGCTCTAAACGGCTGGTATCCAATCTTGCCAGCACTTGCCCCTTCCGTACGTGATCTCCCTCTTGAACCAGCACGGCCGCAATCCGTTCACTATTGTTGAATGCGAGCTGAACCTGGCGAAGATCGATGTTGCCGTAGAGCACCAGATCGCGGGCCGCGCCATGGCGTTCGAACATCCACCAAGTCATGCCTGCTGCCGTAACCAGGAGAATGATCAGGAGGATCAGCAGCCTTCTTTTCATAAATCACCGCACCCTCACTCCCGCTCGGGAACGCCATGCCCAAGCAGTTGATTTAGACCGTCCCTTCTCGGTCATTACACCGTCCAGAATCACCGAAATAATGGCCCCATAGCCGGTTTGCGGCGCGAGACCGAGCTGTTCGATCTTCGGCGGATTCATGACCGCCTGCACTGCTCCAAGCAGAATTTCCACGATGAGTTCGCTGGCGATGTCTTTGCGAATGATTCCAGCTCTTCGACCCTGATCGAAAATTCGTCCGAAATAGCGTTGAATCAGGTCGCGGCGCCGTTCCTCGACGAGCTGAAACAATTCCGGCGTTTCGCGCCGTATGTCGCGCACAAACGGCGGCTGGATCTCCTCGGTGTGACGCTGCATGCAGGCAAGCAGTTGATGAAGTGCAGCCGAAGCATCCTTCGCACAGGACGCCATCACCGCGTCGAGATCGGTTTCCACACTGTGGAACTTTGCCAGCAGAACCGCCCGCAGAAGGTCCGCTTTGCTGGGAAACTGTGCATACAGGGTCTTTTTGCTCATGCCGAGCTCACTTGCGAGATCATCCATCGTGACGCCGCGAAACCCGTGCGCAAAAAAATGCGCTCGCGCAGCCAAAACGATGCGCTCCGCGATTTCTCTGACTGGCCGCGTCTCCGATTCGGAGCGGCTGGGTTTCTTCCGCGAGGGTGGGCTCATAAATACCCTGGAAACTATAACAGTATTTACAGTTTCCAGCTCCTAAAAGCAAGCGCGATCGCCGGAAGTGGCGTAGCGCTCGGAACCCAAGCTAGGGTGCGTTTCGGGGCGGGATACGATCGAGTCGTGACACGCG
The DNA here is from genome assembly GCA_044869705.1 of Binatia bacterium. Lineage (GTDB taxonomy): Bacteria > Desulfobacterota > Binatia > UBA9968 > UBA9968 > DP-20. The sequence continues at coordinate 6,427 of JBIOXP010000120.1, forward strand.
ATGGCGGCGCCGGTCGATAGGACAACGCCGCGAGTTAAAGGGGTTCACCCTGATCCGCCCGCCGGGCCGATCGGATGGCGGCGGTGCCATGCTCGGAACGGAAAAAAGCAGTGCGGTTCAGAACTTTTTCCTGGAAATCCTCGAGGTAGAGGTAAATCACCGGCGTGATGAACAAAGTGATGAATTGCGAGACCACCAGGCCGCCGACGATCACGAGACCCAGGGGGCGACGCGATGCGGCATCGGTGCCGAAGCCGAGCGCGATCGGAATTGCGCCAAAGACCGCGGCAAGCGTGGTCATGAGAATCGGTCGAAAACGATCCATGCTAGCGTCGTGAATCGCCTTGGTCGCGGCTTCGCCCGCATCGACTCGCTGCAGCGCAAAATCAACGATCATGATGCCGTTCTTCTTGACAATGCCCATCAGCATGAACATGCCGACAAAAGCGTAAAGCGAAGCCTGCTCGCCGAAGAGATAAAGCGTCAGCAGTCCGCCGACCAGTGCGGTGGGTAAAGTTGAGAGAACCGTCAGCGGATGAAGGTAGCTTTCATAGAGAATCGCCAAAATCACGTACATGACGAACACCGCGAGCGCCATTAGAATTGTCAGGTTGCGCACGGTATCGCGAAAAGTAAGCGCCTCGCCTTGAAATTCAGCTCGCAATGTCGACGGCACGATTTCGCTTGCGGCTTGGGTGATAAACTCCGTTGCATCGCCGATCGCCACACCGGGTTTGAGGTTGAACGAAATCGTGACACTCGTGAACTGATTGAGATGATTGACCGCCTGGGGGCCAATCGACGATTTCCAGGTCACCAGGGAATTGAGCGGCACCAGCCGTTTGCCGTCGTCCGACTTAATATAGAGCAATGACAAGTCCTCCGGCGTTTCGCGGGCGCTGTCCTGGGCTTCCAGAATAACCTGGTACTGGTCAGACGGTTTCTTGATGAGATACAAATAATTTTGCGAGTACGCATTGCGGAGCAAGGTCAAAATTCTCGCTTCGGAAACACCGTGCACCTTGGCTTCTTCGCGCCGGATCTCGATGTCGAGATTCGGCGTGTTGTTGTAGTAATCCGACTGCACGCTGAGAAACCCGGGATATTCGCGCAGCTTGGCAGTGAGCTTCGTGCCCGCGTCGTAAACCACCTCGGGATTCACGCCGGAGATAGAGAAGGCGTATTGCCCTTGATTCTGATTGGTTGCGCCCGTGCTGATCTCGAGAACTGGAAACGGCCGCAGAAACGCCATGACTCCGGGAATCGACCCAATGGTGCCCATCAGCTTTGCGACCTCCGCTTGGATCGGCTCACGCGCGTCCGGCGGTTTCAAAAAGGTAAACATAATGCCCTGGTTCGAGGAGATGAACTGACTCAACCCGGTAACTTCAATGGATGCCATGACGTTCGGGTCCGCCAAAAGCACCTGATCAACACGGTCTTGAATATCTTGCATCTGCTCGGGCGACGCGCCTTCCCGGCCGATGAAGACTCCGGTAACGACGCTGCTGTCTCCGGGCGGCAAAAATGCTTTCGGCACCACCACAAAGAGCCACACGGTGCCGGCAAGGCAAACCACCCAGATGAGGGCCGAAATCCAACGGTGATCGAGAAACCACCAGAGAAATTGCCCATAGCGATCCAGAAAGCGACGCTCCACGCCGCCGATCCGCTGCTCCATCCACGTACGCTTCGATCCGGGCCCGCGATCTTTGAGCAGCCGCGCGCACATTAAGGGCGTGAGCGTCAGGGAAACCAGGCCGGATGCGATGATCGCCACCACAATCGTGATGGCAAACTCTCGGAAAATCCGTCCGACCAGCCCGGGCATGAACACCAACGGAATAAAGACCGCCGCGAGCGAGATGGTCATGGACAAAATCGTAAAACTGATTTCTTTGGCGCTGTGGATGGTCGCTTCGAGCGCCCCCTCGCCGTGTTCCATTCGGCGCACGGTGTTTTCGAGAAAAACGATCGCGTCGTCCACCAAAAAGCCGATCGCGAGCGTGAGCGCCATTAACGAAAGATTATCGAGGCTGTAATTCAGCGCGCGCATTACGATAAACGTCAGCAGCAACGAAATGGGCAGAGCAACTGTCGGAATCAACGTATCCGTGGCGCGCCCCAAGAAAAGAAAAATGACCAGCACCACCAACACGAATGCGATCAGCAGCGTCATCTGCACGTCGTGCACCGAGTTGACGATGCCGCGCGATCGGTCATACAGGGGCGTGATGCGTACCGAGCCCGGCAGCTCGGCGCTGATCTGCGGCAGCAAGGCGCGAATGCTATTGGCAACCTCCACCGCGTTTGCACCGGCCTGGCGGTAAACCGCCATCACGACCGTTGCTCCCGGCACGGGATAGCCGCGCGCCCAAAAACGCATATTCAATCTTTCATCCTGCACCGACTGGCGCACCTGAGCGACATCACGCAAGTATACCGGCGCGCCATTGCTTGAGCCGATAATCAGATTGCTGTATTGACTCGCGCTATCGAGCTGCCCTTGTGGACGAAGCAGCATCGTCCCGCTGTCAGAGTCGAACTGTCCGGCGCCGAGATAGCTGGTGCCATTCTTGATTGCCGCCGAGAGATCGTCGATCGAAATACCGCGCGCCCACAAGGCCGAAGGATCCGCTTTGATGCGAATCGCCGATTTCGTCCCGAAAACACTCACCCGGGATACGCCGGGCAGAATACTGATGCGCTGCCCGATTTGCGTGCTGCCGTAATCATAGAGCTGCCCGCGGGTAACCGAATCGCTGGTAAGCGCGATGTACATGATCGGCTGGTCGTTGGGGTTGGTTTTGGAAAAGGTCGGCGGCGATGGCAGATCTACCGGCAAACTTCCGGTTGCCTGGGAGATCGCCGTTTGTACGTCGGTGGCCGCAGCATCGATGCTCTTGCTCAGAACGAACTGCAAGGTCAGACTCGTGTGTCCTTGCGTGCTTTTCGAAGTCACCAGCTCCAGGCCGTTGATCTGCATGAACTGGCGCTCGAGCGGTGTAGCGATGTTGTTGGCGACGGTCTCGGGACTGGCGCCGGGATAGTCCGCCTGCACCTGAATCACCGGATAATCGACGGCTGGCAAGTCGTTCACGGCGAGGCGAAAGTAGCCGACAATGCCGAAGAGAATTGCCGAAACGGTCAGGACAGTAGTCATGACCGGGCGGCGTATGAATGGCTCCGAAAAGTTCACGATTTTGCCGGGTGATTTTCGCTTGTCTGCGGTTTCGTGCCCGCATCCGGAGTCGCCATCCTCACTTTGCCTCCGGGCGTGACGCCGAGCTGCCCGGTGACGACGACACGTTCGCCGGCCTTAAGCCCCTGGTCGATCACGATAAGATCATCCTGCCGTTGCCCAAGCTTGACCGGCCGCAGCTCGGCCGTGGAGTCTGGTTTGATAACGTAGACGAACGAGCCTTTGGCCGAGAGCTGGGGCGCATCGGCGGGAACCAGGACCGCGTCGCGGCGCGTGTTCAAAATCAGACGAACCTTGGCAAAGCGCCCCGGCCAAAACCGCCGGTCGGCATTGGTGAGCGTCGCCCTGAGCTTTACCGTTCCGGTGCCGTCCTGCACAGCATTATCGAGAAACGTCAGTTTGCCTTCGCGCGCCGGCAGATTGTCATCAGGCAAATTCGCCTCCACTAACAACGTACGATTCGCCATATTTCGCTGGACCTCGCCCAGAGCCCCCTCGGTAACGGTAAAATCAACGTAAATGGGATCAAGCCTTTGGATCACCAACAGTGAGCCGTTATTGGCGGACACCACATTACCGATATCGACCATGCGCTGTCCGGCGCGGCCATTGATCGGCGACCGGATAAAGCAGTATTCGAGATTCAAGCGCGCGGTCTCCACCGCCGCGCGGTTTTGCTGGAGCGTTGCTTGCGCGGTTTCTACGGCGTTTTTCTTAGTATCGTAATCCTGGCGTGAAACCGCCCGCGGGTCATTGACGCTTTCCACCCGCTCGAAGTTGACTTTCGCGAGGTTAACCGCCGCCGCGGCTTGTGCCAGGTTCGCCTCCGCCTGGTTGAGTTGGGCTTGGTAGGGGCGCGGGTCAATGGTAAAGAGCAGATCGCCGACCTTGACGTTCGCGCCATCCGTGAAATGAATTTTTGTGATCCGTCCGGAGACTTGCGGTTGAATCGAGACCACCTCGCGGGCGACCACTTTGCCCACGGCCTCGATATAAACCGGCACATCGCGCGCTGCTGCAGTTGCGGCCGTCACCGGCGCAGGAGGGCGTTCGAATGTCGTTTGTTGGCTGCGCTGGCAGGCCGCTGCTAGCACAAGCACCGCCAGAAACCCGAGCAGGTGGTTAACGCCTGAACGAGTTCGTCTCACCAGGGTCTTACCTCAAGCGACCAAGCGCTGATCGTTGACCACCGCGCCGTGAGATTTTTTCTGGGATGTCTTGCGACCCCGCGCTTCCCATTGTCGCAAGCCGCGGCGAATGTAGTTCGGCTCGAGGTTCAACAGGGTACAAACTGAAACGAACGAGCAGAACCATCCGGTCTCGTCGCTAAACAGCCAATCGCGCGCTTCCTCGAAGAGCATGCGGCGCTTGCCGCCCGACGCATAAATGTTTTCCTGATAACAGCGAACCCCGTCTTCGAGAATCGCCAGCAAAAGCGTTCGCTCCGGTTCGAGCGGGAGCTTGCGGCGGAAATTCGCCGCATAATCTTCGCCGAGCAAGGTGTCCGGCTGGAATAGTGAGCCGATTCTTTCTTCGATCGCGGCCGTCTTGACGCTGCCGCTTTCACCTGAGCCCTTGAGTATCATTCGTCCTCCACAGGATGATGTAAAAATGCTTATTAGTAAATTCTTACTTACCTTGCCGTTAGGCAAATAACTGCAACGCCTTCGGGCTGTAATAGCGCCGTACGGCCTCTTCCTTAAGGCCGATACCCAGCAAGCCGAACCACGTTGCTTGGGAGACCAATTCTTCCTTAGAAACCTTGTAGTTGACTGCCGGCGTTTTCGGTTGCAAATGCAACATCAACGAAAACGCCACGTGTTGAACAAACCAGACGCAAAGATCGCGGCGGAGCGGGACCTCGTTCATTTCTCCGGCCTTGGCTGCCGCCGCTAGACAAGCTTCGAATTTTTTGAGCCACGCCGCTGCGAGCTTCTTATGCATAAGCCTAACGAACTCGCCGTCACCCAGCAAGCTGCGGACTAACAAAGTATTCATTGCGTCACGATGTCGATCCCCCGGCCTTCCCAGCACGTAATGCGAGATCATGAAATGGACCATGATCACCAGCGTCGAAGTGGACGCTTCCAGCTCGAGGATTCGGCTCGCTTCCGCGAATGTCGGCCCTTTCGCGCACCCGTCGAGCATAGCCGCATATAGCGATTCCTTGCTCGGGAAGTGCTTGTAAAGAAGCGCTTCCGAGACACCGGCAGCCTTGGCCAATTCCCGAGTCGTCGTCCCGTCGAAGCCTTTTTCGGCAAACACGTCCTGCACCGCTTCGACAATCGCCTCCTTACGGGCTTCCGCGGAGAGTCTGGGAATATTCGGCACCAAAGTTAGTTAGCATTTACTAACCGAACCTGTCAAGAAGATCAATGCTTCGGTCCGCGTCTCAGGCGAGCTTTCTCCGGTGTCAATCCCTAATCGCGCAGAAAAGTTGTCCAGCGCTTCTTACAGGCAACCGCGACTTGAAGTCTTTCCAGGTGCTGCTCAAGCTGCTTACTTCCCTGTTTCACCGGGTGCGCCAAAAAGAATTCCCGCGCGTCTTGTTCCAGTTCCGGTGTGACCAGTCCGACAATCCCTTCACACATTCGCGGAATCGAATTATCAGGGTATTGGCGCAGCATCTCCTCCCAGTGCACTTTCATGAACGACCAAGCTTTGGCGCGCGCCCTACGATTGAGAAGAATGCCTCGTAGTAGATAGGGCGCGTTTTGCGTGCGCACTTCGCCGTTGATGGTGAGATCAAGCGTACGCTCGATCAACTCCGGCGCACGAAAATTTGCCAGAGCAAATAGGAAGCGGGTTTCTTCTTGCGGCGTCACGGCATCCTTGAATCTTCGGTAGAAATTCTCGTAATCGGCAATCGTGCCGGTATGCGCGACGATCGCGACCAGTGCGGGTACAATATTGCGATCGATCGCACCCGGCGCCTTTTCATATCGGACGAAGAGCTCGCGCGCGCGTTGTTGGCAGGTTGGTTCTTCGCCAAGCGTGCCTAGGGCAGCGATTAAATCGCCGCGCAGCTGGCTCTCGAGCTCGCTTTCCCCTTCTTTTGTCGACCAGCCGAACTGCTCCACTGCCGGCCCGACCAGTGTCCGCACGCGTTCCGCGAGTCGACCGCATTGGTCTTCGTCGAGAATCCGCTCCAAATGATGACACGAGCCAATAATAGTCGCCCAGATATTAAGATCGCGTTCCTCCCTCATTAAATCGATAAGGCTCAGGTAATCCGAAGGACCGACCAGGCCAGCGAGCGTCGCCGCCCAAGTATCATTGATCAAGCCGAACTTCTCGACCGAAGAAAGCTGCTGTTTAAGCGAACCCTTGAGCGTATCGAGAAGCTCATGACTGTAACGCACGCGGTAAAATCCATGCCCCCCGGCGTTCACGACCACCCATTCGGGAGACTCTTCAAACTCCACGGTCTGCTCGCGTTCAGTCAACAAAAGTGTCTGTTGGACAATGCCCGATTTGCTGCCGGCGCGAAGAAAAATCGGCACGTACCAGCGCTGACTCGGCATCGAGTCGTCGTACAGATAGTGAAAAATCTGTTGCCTCAGGCGCACGCCCCGGCCATGCTTTTCCACGCTAATGAGCGGATAACCGGGCTGAAAAATCCAGCTGTCCATGAGAGTGCGCACCGGCTGCTCCGTTGAGTTCTCGAGGGCGTCCCAGAGATCGGTCGTCTCCGCGTTTCCGTACTGGTGCCGTCTCAAGTAAACACGAATTCCGTCGCGAAACGCATCGGCCCCAAGATATTGCTCGAGCATGCGCAGCACCGACGCGCCTTTCTCGTACGTCAACACATCGAACATTCCGGCGGCTTCCTCGGGCCGCTCGACGGGAAATTCGATCGGTCGTGTGCTCTTCAGGCCATCCACCTGCATGGCCGCCGCGCGCGATATCGTGAAACTATCCCAGCGCCGCCAGTCGGGTTTCCAAGCATCGACCGCGAGCATTTCCATAAAAGTGGCAAAGGCTTCGTTGAGCCAAAGTCCGTTCCACCATTTCATCGTCACCAAATCGCCAAACCACATGTGCGCATTTTCATGCGATACCACATCGGCCACCCGTTCCAGCTCTGCGCGGGTTGCCTTTTCCGCGTCGACGAGCAATGCCGTTTCGCGAAAAGTAATCGCGCCGAGGTTCTCCATAGCGCCGGAAGCAAAATCCGGAATTGCAATCAAATCGAGTTTGTCCCCGGGATACGGAATATCGTAATAACGGCTGAAGTAGTCCAGCGACGCTTTTCCGATATCCAAGGCGAAGCGCGTCAGTAGTTTTTTTCCCGGGACCGCACAGACTCGGAGCGGAGCGCCTCCTGCCATGACGGCCTCAGTCGCTTCGAATTCGCCGACGATAAAGGCCACCAAGTAAGTAGACATTTTTATTGAATCGGCGAAGATGATTTCTTTCTTTGCTGTCCCTCCGAGGTGGGTTTCGCGGATCACCCGGGCATTCGAGATCGCTGTGAGCTTTTCGTCCACCACGAGTGTCACCTGAAACACAGCTTTGAGCGCCGGCTCGTCCCAACACGGGAATGCACGGCGTGCATCGGTGGATTCGAACTGCGTCGATGCGAGCGGCTTGTCTTCGCCATCCGCTCCCTTATACGTGCTGCGGTAAAAACCGTGCAGTTTGTCGTTCAAGATCCCGGAAAACTCGATCAGCAATTCAGCCCTGCCGGGCGGCACAACCTCCACAAAGCTCAATTTGGCTCGTTCATTCTCAGGATCCAAAATGGCCCTGCCCTCGAGGATTTTCCCATCGCCGCGCTTCAGCGCTACTCGATCGAGCTCCAATTCCGCGGCATTCAGGATGATCTCGCGCACGGGTTCGGTAATGGTTATGGATACTTTTTCCTGACCCGTGAAAGTCCAACCGGTCAGATCCGGACTCAATCTCAGCTCATAGCGCTCCGGAATGACCGATGTGGGCAAGCGATAGAGTTGATCGTCAGCCATGCGCACTCCTTCATCAGCTCATAATTTGCCTTTATCTTCGCGCGGCGCGATCATGCTTCTGCGCGCAGCGCCTCCAGCGGCGAGCGTTGAAAAATCCCCCGGCTGCCGAGCGCGCCAGTGATGACCGTTGCAGCCGTTACGATGAGAAAAATGACAACCATAGGAATTGGGGTAATCAGAGCCGGCACGGCAAAGAAATAGATGCTCAATCCCCAGGTTGCAACGATGCCGAGGAGCGTGCCGGCAGCGCCGGCTATGCTCCCTAGGAAGAGGTATTCAGCAAGCATGACAGCGAGAATCTGAGCGCGCGGCGCCCCCAGAGTTCTCAGCAGAATACTTTCTCGGAGCCGCTCCGCTCGGCTGCCAATGACGGCGCTCGCCAGCACGGCAAACCCGGTCACGATTGTGAACAGCGCGACAAATCGCACCGCGGCCGAGACTTTACCGAGAACGGCGTTCAGCGTGTTCAAAATTACACTGAGATCGATCATCGAAACGTTGCCGAACCGCTCGACCACAGCCCTTTGCAGCCGTGCCGCCGCTTCAGCGGAGTCGGCACGCGCCACGACAGCATAGAATTGCGGCGCGTTCTCCAGCGGACCTTCAGGGAAAAGAACAAAAAAATTAGGTTGAACGCGCTGCCAATCGACCTCCCGAATACTCGCCACCGTTGTCTTGACCGGCACTCCTTGAATTTCGAATTCAAGCTCATCCCCCAATCCAACCTTGAGACTTTCGGCGATTCCCTTCTCTACGGAAACGGGAATCAGCGCGGTATCGGCCGCGACCTTGCCCTGCCAGACTCCGGCGACGATTTTTTCCGTGCTGCTCAACTCAGCGCGATAGCTCGAGCGATATTCTCTGCGCAGCGCCCATTGAGCGATCCTTGATCGCGGGTCGGCACGGAGTTCCTCGACCGAGCGGCCTTTCACTGCGGCGAGACGCATGGTCACGACCGGAACTTCACCTATAAAAGAGATCCCCTGTGCCTTGACCAGTTTTGCAATCGGTTCGCGCTGATCCCGCTGGACATCGAACAGCACGAGGTTGGCTTGCCCGGTCTCGGCGCGATCTTCGACCTGGTTGATCAACATGCGCTCGGAGCCATAGAGCGTAGCCAGTAAAAACGTTCCCATGCCTATCGCGAGCGTGACGGCGACAGTTTGATTATTTGGCCGGTGCAGATTCGCCAAGCCTTGCCGCCAGGCAAAAGAAAAATAGTCCGGTACGATCTTGCGCATCATCGCCGTCGCTCCGCGCGCGAGGAGCAATAACGATCCAAACACCGCCAGGACGCCTCCAGCAAACCAAGATCCGCTGATTTTGCTGCCGGTCGTCAGCACCGCGAATGCCCAGATGGCAACTCCGATTAAAAGGTATAAAACCTGCACCATTCGATCACGATGACCTTCGGCACCTTCCACCGGAGCACGCAACGCCAGCAGCGGCGAGACCCTCCGGAGCGGCAGCAAAGGAATGAGCGCGAATAAAAGCGCTGCTCCCAGACCGATGCCGCATCCCGCGATAACTCCCACAGGCGCTACTCTCACCGTGGTGTTGACCGGTAGAAAATCCTTGAGCGCATAGGGCAGCGTGAATTGCGCCGCAACACCGAGACCGGTTCCAATCAACGCACTAAAGCAAGCCATTCCTAAAACCTGGATCAAGTAAACCCAAAGCGCTTCGCGCGGCCCGGCACCGATACAACGAAGAAGCGCCACCGAACGCGCCTTGATGGAGGCGAACACGTGGACAGCGCTGGCAATACCGACACCGGCAAGGAGCACCGCGACAAACACAGCGAGTGTCAAGTAACGAGATAGGTTGTCCGTCGCTGAAGCGATCGACCGAGCGCGCCGGCTCACGGTATCGGCGGTCAAACGCAAGCGCTCCAGCTCCGGTGCCAATTTTTCAACCAGACGATCGACATCCGTATTTGGAGCGAATTGAAAATAGACGCGATAGCGTACCAGGCTTCCCTTTTGTACTAATCCGGTGCTTTCCAAAGCAGCGATCGGAATATAGATCTTCGGGCTGATCAGCGAAAATGCCAGACTTTCGCCCGGCACCTTGCGCAGCTTGCCGGCAATACGGAACTCCCGATCACCGAGCTTCACTGAGTCGCCAACCTGCGCATTGAACTGCAACATGACGTTTTCGTCGACCAGGGCATTTGCCCCGCGGAAAAACAGCGCGCGCGAAAATGGCGGGTCGCTCTCCAGAGCGCCGTAATAAGGAAAAGCCCCGCTGGTCGCGCGAATCTGGACCAGACGGGAATCGCCCGTTCGCGGAAAAAAGGCCATCGAGGTAAAGCCGACTTGCCGCGATTGATCGCCGCCGATAGAACGAAACAGCGCTTCGTCATCCGGAGAAAACGGCTCCCGGCTGTCCAGCGCCAAATCTGCGCCGAGCAAGCTTTTGGATTGTGTTTGGATATTCGACTGTAAATTTTCCCGGAAGGAAAATGCCGCCACTAATGCGGCAACGGCCAAAATCACGCTCGACATCGATAGCAGCAAGGGTTTTATCCCGCGCCGTAGATCTCGACGCGCGAGTTGCCAGATCCAAAGTCGCAAAGGAAATTTCATCGTCCGAGGTTACGCCTGAGCGGGCTTGGCTTTCGGCTCGTCGCTGTCCAACACGAGCCTGCCACCGCGCAAGCGGATCAAGCGGCGCGCCTGGCGGGTGAGCTCGGGATCGTGGGTAACCAAAAACAGCGTAGTTCCCCGACGCTCGTTCAGGTCGAACAGCAGTTTAATGATGTCTTTGGCGGTTTCCGCATCGAGATTACCCGTAGGCTCATCGGCGAAGAGAATTTTTGGCTGATTCATGAAGGCTCGGGCGATCGCAACACGCTGCTGCTCGCCGCCGGAAAGCTGAACGGGATAGTGGTCCAAACGGCCATTGAGGCCGACTTGTTTGAGCAGATCCGAGGCGCGGCTCCGGGCGTGGTTTTCGCCGCGAATTTCAGCGGGAACCATAACATTCTCCAGAGCAGTCAGAGATGGTAGTAATTGAAAATTCTGAAAGACAAAGCCGATCGACTGGTTTCGCAGCCGGGCAAGCTCTTCCTCGCTCGACCGATGCAATGCGACCCCATCGAGAAACACCGCTCCTTCGCTCGGCCGTTCCAGACCCGCACAAACCGCGATCAGTGTGGTTTTGCCACTACCGGACGGGCCAATGATCGCGCACGTACTCTCTTTTTCAACGGAAAAAGAAACGTCGGTCAGAACGTCGACGATCTGCTGACCGCTCTTAAACCGCTTGCCCAAATGCTCTACGCTTAAAATGATTCCGTTCATGGAATTTTTTAGCGGTGAAGGAAGAAAAGTCCGGCAGTGAATCGCAAAGTACGTCAACTGTAGAATTTTTATGGTAAGGAAACAACTTAAGTCGCGCGGCGGATTTGTCGCTTGTGTGTCGGTCGCGCTGCTCCTTTCAGTTATCACGGTAATCGGAGCTGCTCCGATTCCCGGTGTCGTGCTGTTTCTCGGCGACAGTATTACAGCCGGATACGGTCTCGACATCAGCCAGGCCTATCCAGCCTTGATTCAACAAAAGATCGACGCCCAACGGTGGCCATTTAAAGTCATCAATGCCGGACAGAGCGGCGACACCACCTCCGGCGGTCTCAACCGCATCGATTGGCTGCTCCGTAGCCGCATCGATGTTTTGGTTCTTGAGCTCGGTGCTAACGATGGCTTGCGCGGCGTACCCGCCGATACGATCCAGAAGAACCTTCAGGCCATCATCGATCGCGTCAAGATCAAGTACCCCCACGCGAAAATCGTCATTGCTGGCATGAAGGTCCCGCCGAATATGGGAAACAGCTACAGCAAAGGATTCGAGTCGGTATTTTTCGCCGTGGCCAAGAAAAACAACGCGCCGCTGATTCCGTTTATTTTGGCAGGTGTCGGCGGTGTACGAGATCTCAACTTGCCGGACGGTATGCACCCGACCGCGCGCGGTCAGCAGATTGTCGCCGCCAACGTGTGGAAGGTACTTGAACCGGTCTTGCGATCTCTGCCGAAATAGCGCCCTTGCCACGATCGATGCTTGACAGCGCCGCGCGAGCGCGATGATAGTCGCCATATCAGGATGGAGCATGGCCGAACGGAGGAAGAATATGTCACTTCGACTAATCGTTGGAATCACTGCGGCACCCGGCAAAGGTTCGGAGCTCGCGAAATTATACAAAGCTCGGTGCGCGGAAATTTCTCGCGAGCCGGGCTGCGAGCAATTTGAAATTTTTCAGAGCGTTGTCAATCCAGATAAGCTTGCGATTTTGGAACGATGGACCGATCAGTCTGCTTTGGATGTGCATGCCAAGGCCAACGCCACGCGCGCCCCACTGCCTGCTGAATTACGTGTGGGAACAACCGAACGTGAAGATTATGTTTACAACCGCACTCGGTAGTTCCTCGGCGATCCACAGTTGCGTCCGAACTAGCCGACTGATTGGAAGGCCTCATTTGCGCTCGTCACCAGATCGTCGCGGTTCTCAGGCACTTACTGCTCAGCGAGGACTTCCGATTGATCGAGCTCACGAGTAGCGCGAAGCGCGCATCGAGGGATACGGCGGAGTTTCATTTCAATTCGTAATCATTCAACTTGACACCGCCGTTCACCACGGCATAGTCTCGGCGCTACCAATGATGCCGGAGGTAATCCATGGCTGAATCGCTCGAAAGCTTCAAAAGCTTTATCGGCAAAAGCGAGACCGCGTTCGATGTTGTCACGGCAGCAACGATGTTGAAGTTCGCCGCAACCTTGGGACTGGAAAAGGCTCCGTTGGATAAAGGCGAGATTGTTCCACCAGGCTGGCACGGCGGCTTTTTCCCTCCTTCGCACCGGCCTACCCAGATGCGTGAGGATGGACAGGCGTCAGGCGGCGGTTTCATGCCCGCTATCCCGTTGCCGCGCCGCCGCATCGGCGGAACGCGCATGACCTTTCACGAACCGCTCCGCGTCGGCGACGAAATCAAGAAGATCACGGAGATCGCCGATCTTCAGCTGGACGATGGGCCGAACGGCGCAATCGTCACGATTGTCGAGCGCAGCAGCATTTCGAGCAGCCGCGGTCTGGGCGTTGTCGAGGAGCGCGATATGATGATGCTGAGCGAAGCGCGGGCCGACGCGGCGCCCAAAGCAGCTCCCGCGGTTCCTGGCGATGCGAAGTGGAAAAAGGTATTCGAGCCCAAGCCTACACTGCTTTTCCGTTTCTCCGCGATTCGTTTCAACAGCCACCGCATTCACTACGATCGCGACTATGTCACCCAAGTAGAGAAATTGCCGGGATTGGTGGTGCAAACCTCGTTGATTTGCCAGTTAATGATCGAGATGTGCCGCAGCGAAATGCCCAATCGCACACTCAGCGCGTTCGGTTTTCAGACGGCACGGCAGACCTACGACACTGGCAATTTCACTATTGCCGGCGGACCAAGTGCTGACGGGCGTGAAGCGACGCTCTGGTCACTCGACGGCAACGGCAACGTGACCATGACCGCGACGGCGAAGTTCGCCTGATCGAAAACCATAGAGACACCGAGAACACAGGGTTCGGACGATCATAAACAGTTCTGTGACTCCGCGTCTCAGTGTCTCTGCGGTGAATCCTTCTTCTTGGGTTTGATCGATAGGTTGAACGGCTTGAACTAGTTGAACCATTTGAACGATCTCCCTACCCCGGCGCCAATCCGAAAACCTGCTGAAACAACTTGATCGATTCTGCCATCTGGTCGTTCTCGATGTCTTGAATAACTTTTTTGAAGCCCTTGATGAGCCTCGGCGGGTCCGGCTCCACGTCGCTGCGCGAGGTAATTCGATTCAACTCGCGGAGCTTTAGCTGCGCGGGTTTAGAAAATAGAAAATCGATAAACAATTTCGCTGCCGCAGGATGCGCCGGCCGCGCGGTGATGCTGACGGTATTGATGATCACCACGACAGGCTCGAGCGGCACCCATTCGATCGGCGCGCCCTTATTGACGAAGCTTTGCGCGTGCGGTCCGTAGCCAATCGTGAGCGGGGCCTCGCCCGCGGCGACCAACTGAACGCGGCCGCGCGCGCCCCGCTGAAAAATCTGGTCCTGTTGGCCCAGACGGCGGAAGTATGCCAGTCCCTTTTCACGTCCCCAATATTTCATCAAGCCGTCGAACCATTCGAAATTTTCCGTGTCGTTGATGATTTGACGGCCCTTCCAGATGGGTTTGAGCAGATCGTCATACGTTCGCGGCACGTCAGCCGGTTTCACGTTTCGCGTGTTGTACGCCAACACGAATGTGTTCTGAAAGGTTGAGCCCCAATAACCGGCTTTGTCTTTAAGTTCCGGCGGCAAAAATTTGTATTCCGGCGATTCATAGCGACCGAGGATATTTTTTGATTTCAGCAACGTAAACCCGCCCCGCGTCGATGTGCCTTGTAAAACGTCAGCGGTGTAATTTCTTGCTCCGTATTCGCTCAGCACCCGATTCACCAGCGCACCCGACCCGGAGCGAAGCAAATCGACTTTGATGAATGGATACTGCTTTTCGAAAATATCGATGAGCTGCTTGCTTTCAGGAATCGACACCGTCGTGTACCAGGTCACGCGTCCTTCTTTTTTCGCCTGCGCGATGGCTTCAGGGCTAGCAACTTGCGCCGCGACCGGACGCCACAACAGGAGAAGTGAAAAAACTGCCGTAAGGAAGCGCATCATGTCAAACAGCCTTTCATGGGTTTTCGCCTGCACAACCAAACTTCGCCTTCAGCGGCCGAGCGAGCGCAGCGCCGATTTCAAAAATACAT
>JBIOXP010000121.1:0-5413 GCA_044869705.1 Binatia bacterium
GCGAGGCCATAGAAAAAATGATGCGCGAGCATTTTCGCGGATTCACGCTGGCTTCGGAATTTAAGGAAGCGATTATTCGACGGCAGCCGTTCTCACGGACGCTTTTCGGAAATATCACTGCGAATACGCTCGGCCTCATGATTGCCAACAATACGCAGATCTACTGGCAGAATTCCGCGCATACCAACCAGCCCGTCTTGGTCGCTGCCCTGGGCGTCGGCGCGGAACAATTCCGCGGATATTACGATAACGCGGACTTCGGTAAAAAACTAAAATCCGCGATCGAAGGTAAAAACCACGATCGCTGAAACCCGCTTCGTGCTCGCCCACCAACCTGTTGCTAGCTGTACCAGTTCTGCCCATGACGCGGAAAAGAGCTTCGAGTGAGTTTCATCGAGCCGCTACGATGTATTTTCCGGTCATCGGCAACGCTGGTGGCCACACGACGCGCGCTGCTGAAAGAGCGCCGATCGCTGGTCATAAGGTTTGTCCGAGCGCTGGACGCGAGCAAGAGGAAAATTCACGATTCCGATGTGAGCGCAAGACTTCTGGCGCGCAATCTGCGACTGTACGACAAGACAATTGTCGAGGAGAACACCTTTTCAACTCAAAAAAAAATCTGGAGCGATTTTCAACTACCGCCGGATGGCGTGCGCTATGCGATACGCTGGCTCCAATAGTTCGCGACGGTTGATTTAACCATTCGGGCCGCGGCGAAGACGATTGTCTTAACCGATCACTTGCCGTCATTTACCAAAAAATCTCTTGATCCAACCCGAATCGTCGAGCTTTTTTAACACGCTGTTGTCGACCATTGTTTTGGCGTCGAAGCGATTCAACTCCGGCTGATCTTCGGCGAGCATTGCGGTTTGGCCTTGAAGCTGACTGACCGAGACGTATGGTGGAATTTCGCTTTGAGTCGACAGGCTGCGCCAAGCTTCTTCCAGTTGAAGATCGTCGGCGTTCTGCGTGTATTTACCGATAATCTGCTTGGTTTCGCGTTTTTGGTTGAGAATAAACCGGACTGCTTCCAGCCACGACATCACGAAACTTTCTGTTAGCGCCGGCCGCGCTTTCATAATCTTTCGAGTCGTGATCAAGCAGCGCACACCAGCGGGGAGCTTCAAATCCTCGATGTCGAGCAATCGTCGATAACCTTCTTGGTCCAGGACCAAATTGTTCGGCCGGTTAAGAATACTTGCGACCACGAGTCCTTGACGCAAGGCGGCGACACGCTCCGGCTGGAGGCCGGTTTGCACCAAACGGACGTCTTTGAGGCCGATGCCATAGCGCTTCAGGATATCGCGTACGTAGTAATAGGTCTGATCCCCCGGCCGGCTGATGCCGATGGTCTTGCCGCGCAGCTGTTCCATGCGGCTGATCGACGGATGAGCGATAAAAACGTAATCGATGACTTTGTTGGCGAGGCAACCGAGGAGTACGACGTCGCCGCCCCGCGCCGCATAATTGATAAACGGCGCGGCGCCGGATTGAATGAATTCGATATCGCCGTTCGCCAACGCGGCGGTGGTGGGCACCGTGCCGCGCATATACACCAAATGCGCATCGAGATTGTACTTCTCGAAAATGCCTTTGTCTTTTGCCACCCAGAATGGCGCGTAGGCCGCGGCGATACTGGTGTAGACCGCAGTCAGACGTTCCGCCGATAACGTCGATGCTGCGAAGGACAACGAGAGGGCCAAAAACCCAATCTCAATGAATGTTTTCATCCAGCCTTTCTGATTTTTCGCAACATCGGCAGCGCCATAATATTTATGCGGTCGATGCTCTTGGCCGAGCAACAACCGCGGTTGAAGCCACGACCTGTTCCCGATAAGGTCGAGCCCAGCCAAAACTTTTCCGGTCGGAGGCGATTATGATCCAATACTCTCCGAAACTTACTTTTGGTCCGGAAGTGGCGGATTGGCAGGAGCGCTTCAATCCGGAGCGCATGCGCAGCGAGCGCGTGAGTCGCGCGCAAATGCTGATGCGCAAGTACGGCGTGGCGGCACTCCTCGAAGCCAATCATCACAACATTAGATATCTCACCGCGCTCAAGGGGTTCGCCTACCCGATGTGCCGCTATGTGCTCTTTTTTGCCGAGCACGATCCGGTGATGTACGAGCACGATGGATATTATCATCAAATGCCCGATCAGTGCCCGTGGATCAAGGAGTGGCGGCCGGCGCGTTCTTGGCTGACGGGCGCGCCAGGCCCGGACGCTTGTGCGGTCGAAGCGAAAGCCTTTGCGGGTGAAATCAAGGCCGAGCTGGAAAAGCGCGGCTTGCTTGGCGAGAAACTCGGTCTCGGCGGCTTCGATGGGACCGCGCGCGAAGCTTTGGTCAATGCGGGAATCAAAAACATCGTCGACACGCGCAATCTCATTCTCGAGGCGCGCATGATCAAAAATCAGGACGAGATTTCGTGTTTGAAAACCTGCGCGGCCATGGTGGACGGAGTCTGGTTTCGCATTTGGGAAGGACTCAAGCCCGGTATGAGAGACACCGACCTGATGACGCTCGGCTCGACCGCGGGATACGAGTTGGGTCTGGAATCGGCAGTGCCCGGAGGATGGCGCACGGGGCCCATGACATTCGATCGCGGACCGCATGCCACCAGCCGTGTGATCCAGTTCGGAGATCTCGTGTACGGCTCTTATTGCGGCGCGACCTATATGGGTTACGGCAGTTGCACGTACCGGACTTTTATTGTCGGACGCCAGCCCACTACGAGAGAAAAGGACTGGTACAAAGTCATGCGCGATCGCATCGATGCGATCATCGGCGAGATCAAGCCGGGCCGAACCACCGCCGACGCGGCAAAACATTTTCCGCCGGCAAGCAAGTGGGGTTACAAGAGCGAAGTGGAAGTGCTCGCGAGCGAAATCGGCCACGGCATCGGCCTTGGCACGAGCACGGGCTATGACATTCCGATTATCAACCGGCTCTGGTCGCTGGAGCATCCCCAGGTTTTCGAAGAAGGCATGACGATCGCCGTGGAATGCCGAGAGGGCGAGCACCGGGTGGGCGGCGTGCGATTGGAAAATATGCTCGTCGTGACTAAACAGGGTGCCGAGATCATGGATTATTTTCCGCGCGAAGAGATTCTCGTCGCGCCGCGCTGAGACACGCGGCAGGGCAGCCGCACGTCTCTGAGTATCCGCGGCTTAAGTTGCGTGATGGCGAATTCCGTGAAAGATTAACCCAGTTGATTTCGTATTTTTGTCCGCCCCGATCCTCGCCAAGGGCAGCAAATTAATATTGCAGTCTCGCCAGATCATGAAGCGTAAAATGTTTTTTGCCGTCGTTTTCTATCATTTGGTCTGGTTGGTAAGGGCGCAGCTCGGTCTGGCCCAAGGCCAAATCACCAGCCCGACGACGGCCGAAATCTTTAAACAGTTTTCCGAACAAGTGGTCAAAATCGAAGTGGTCGAAAGCGGCTCAGGCGCCAAAGCCTCCGTCGGCAGCGGGTTTTTCGCGAGCGAGCGGGGCCAGATTGTCACCAACTATCATGTGGTGTCGAAACTCATTCATTCTCCGGATCGCTATCGTATCGATATCGTCGCGGCCTCCGGCCAGATCGGACAGGCCGCAGTGCTGGCCTTCGATGTGATCTATGATCTCGCCATCCTGCGGATCGATCGCTCGGTCAAACGATTTCTCAGGTTCGAAGCCACACCGGTGGCGCAGGGCACGCGACTGTACTCGCTCGGCCATCCGCAGGATCTCGGCCTGACCATCGTCGAGGGAACCTACAATGGCCTTTTGCAACACTCGCTCTATCCCAAAGTGCACTTCACCGGTTCGCTCAATCCCGGGATGAGCGGCGGACCGACGGTGACTCACGCCGGGAACGTTGTCGGCGTCAACGTCGCCACAGAGGGGGAACAGATCAGCTTTTTGGTTCCGGCGGCGCGCGCCGTGAGCTTACTCGAAAAAACCGCCAACATCGAAAAGCCGGCAACGGCCAATTTTCTCGCCGAAGTGGGGCGTCAGATCCAGGCCAATCAGGCGCGTTATCTCGACGGAATCTTTTCCAACACCACGCCGAGCGTCACCCTCGGCCCGTATTCGCTGCCGACCAAGCCGGCGGATTTTTTTCGTTGCTGGGCTGACGCGCTACGCCGCAAGGAGCTTCCGTATGTGGTCATCAGTCATGATTGTTCCACCGATGATTACATTTTCGTTTCCAGCGAGCAGTCCTCGGGGATTGTCCGCTTTTATCACCAGTTGCTTTCGACAGAAGAGCTGAATCCGGCCCGGTTCTTCACGCTTTATTCGAGCCAGGTCCAAGCCGGTAACGTGGCGCTGTTCGGGAATGAGGAAGAGGTGACACCGTTTCGCTGTCTTACCCGCAATCTTCAAACCCAAGGCGGAAAGCTCAAGGGCGTGCTGTGCGCGCGCCAATACGTGAAGCTACCCGGTCTTTACGATGCGGTGTTCAGAGGCGCGACTCTGGGCGCGCGAAACGTCGGTTTGGTCACGACCTTGAGTCTTTCCGGAGTGAGTTTCGAGAATATCCAGGCGCTCACTCGACGTTATGGCGAGGCGATTAGATGGCGCCGCTAGGCTATATCGAAGTTCTCGACAACAAAGGAAACGTCCTCGAACGGACGCGCATCGATTCCTTTCCCGTCCGTATCGGACGCGCTTACAGCAATGAAGTCGTTGTCGATGATCCGTATGTTTGCCCGGAGCACGTCACGATCGAGCTCAACGATCATGGATCCGTGCTGGCGCGCGACCTAAACAGCGTCAACGGCCTGTGGTCGGGAAGCGGCGGAAAAAACCCCATTCGGAAACTCGAGCTGAACTCCGGCAGCCAGTTTCGTATCGGCCATACCATACTTCGCTATCGAACTTTCGATCATCCGCTGGCGCCGACACTTCGGGATAGCGAAAATAGTGCGTCTTTTTTTGGCTCGCCTTATATCGCGTCTTGCGCAGGCGTAATGGTTTTTGCCTTGTTGTGTCTGGAAGGCTTTCTCGCCTCTGTCGAGCGCGTCACGATCGCCGGCATCGTCAGTGAACCTCTGGTGACCTTCGCAACGCTTTTTCTTTGGGCGGGATTGTGGACCTTGGCCGGCCGGGTGATTTTAAGCCGGTTTAATTTTTTTGAGCACGTGACCATTGCAAGTCTGGCAATCGTGGCATTCTTCGCAATCAATGCCGTCGCGGAATGGGTAGAGTTTTTATTTCCTTTGATTCCGGCGCTCTGGGTCGCCGGTGTTTTCGGCGCGGGGGTGATTGTGGCTGGTTTGGTGTTCGGCCACCTCCGATTCGCATCGATGATGCGTTGCCGCTCACGAGTCTGGGCGGCGTTTTCCGTGAGCGCGGCTTTGATCGGAATCAGCTTCATCTCCGATTATGCGAATCGGAGCAAATTTTCCAATGTCATGGAATTTACCGGCATC
>JBIOXP010000122.1:0-7427 GCA_044869705.1 Binatia bacterium
CGGCGAAAACCCGGATCTGACGGGGCTCGAGGGCCAAATTAATTTCGAGGGCAAGGTTCATAAAGTCATCTCTCCGGCATGTGTTTATATTCCGACGGGTACGGTACACGAGTACAAAGTCACCCAAGGCGCCGGTACGGTGACCGTGCTGTTTCGGAACCGCGGTTATACTCACGAAGATAAGCCATTCGATCATGTCAAAGGCGAGCGCGAGTTCGCTCGGTATGCCGGTTACATTTTTTCTCCGGATGTCCGTCCTACGACCGAAATCAAATACCATACCGACGCGGCGCCCGGTGTCCGCTACGTTTTTGTCGACGGGGAACTTCAACCCGACGCCGGCTTTTATACAGTCGTGCGCAGCGTCACGAATGTAAAGCCGACGCAATCCAATTACGTCGAGCCGCATACGCACAACTGCGACACACAACACATCGCGATTGGCAGCGGCCCTGAGCTTACCGGCTTAAAGATCGAATTTCAGGTCGCCGACCAAGAAATTATTGTCGAAAGTCCGGTCGGCGTACACATTCCCGCCGGAACATCGCACAGTCAGCGGATTGTGGAGGGATCAGGACACTTTTTCAATTTCGTGCCGAAACCAAATTATAATGACGGTCTTGTCTAACAATCCGGAGCGAAATGAATGGCTAAGCGGATCGGCATCGGACTACTCGCTCTGCTCATCATCCTGCAATTTGTTCCAGCGCAGCAGACCAATCCAGCCGAACGCGGCGAATTTCACGCGCCAGGAAATCTCGAAGCCATTTTGCGTCGAGCCTGCTACGATTGCCATTCCCACGAAACTGCCTGGCCGTGGTATTCGAGAATTGCGCCGATCTCGTTCCTGCTTGCAAATGACGTCGAGGAGGGGCGGGGTCAGCTAAACTTCTCGACGTGGGAAACCTATAACGACCAACGCAGAGCGAGGAAACTGAAGGAAATTGTCAGAGAAGTTGAAAACGGCGATATGCCGCCTTGGTACTATGCGCTGCTCCATCCCGACGCCAAGTTGTCCCCGCCTGCACGACAGGCAATTATCAGCTGGGCTAAACGGGATTGACTAAGTATTGGGGCTGCTCTGGAAATGATTAGGGGGCGAAATGAGCAATGAGTCAACCGCAGTGGCGGTATTCGGCGGCGGCTGCTTCTGGTGCACCGAAGCGGTGTTCGATGAGCTTCGTGGAGTGAAATCCGTTGTCTCGGGGTATACCGGAGGAACAAGCAAGAGCCCAAGCTATGAACAGGTTTGTTCGGGCAGGACCGGCCACGCGGAAGCGATCAAGATAGAATACGACCCCGCTGAGATTTCTTTCCGCGAATTGATGACGGTTTTTTTTGCCACCCATGATCCCACGACTTTGAACCGCCAAGGCAATGACGTCGGCACTCAGTACCGCTCGGCGATATTTTTTGCTGATGAGCAACAAAAAGCCGAGGCCACGAAATTCATCGGAGAATTAGAGGAGGCGAAGACATTCAATAATCCGGTTGTCACGAGTTTGGAGCCGCTTGGTGAATTCTACCCGGCGGAAGATTACCATCAAAAATATTACGCCAATAACCCATACCAACCGTACTGCCAGTACTCGATCCCGCCAAAGCTAAACAAGTTGCACAAACAATTTTCAAAATTGTTAAAAACCCACAGTAAATCCGTTTGAACTATCACTTCGACGTGTGACATGTTCGGCTCAAGTGCTATCATGGTCAGGCGATCGCGTCAGAGGTCGCGGCGCCGACAACAGGCTTCTGCAAGCTCCGCCGCGGATAGAGCCGCTGTCCTGCGTGGTCTGAACTCGCATCGTAGCTAACACATAGTTCCGCCAAATAAGCACAATGCCGCTATCGCCGGAAAAGGCCGACACTCAAGGTCAACAGAAAGAACGCCGGTTGGTGATCGTATCGAATCGGCTGCCGTTTACCCTGAGCATTAGTGACGGCATCGTGCAATTTCAGGCGAGCGCCGGCGGACTTGTGACCGGATTGGCGTCGTTTCAGGAATCACGTGAGCACGCTTCGGCGCTGCCCTTTGAGCACCTCTGGGTCGGCTGGCCCGGTAGCAGCGTCGATACTCCACTCCAGGAGCAAGTCGTTCAGGAATCCTTTTTGCGGTGCCGGGCCTACCCGATATTTCTCAGCGCCGAACAGATGGACCAGTTCTATTTAGGTTTTTGCAACGCCACGATTTGGCCTCTGTTTCATTACTTTACCTCTTACACCGTTTATCACTCGAAGTTTTGGGATCAGTACAAGCAGATCAACGATCTTTTTGCCGACGCTCTGAAAGCAGTCCTGAGACCGGACGATATCGTCTGGGTGCACGATTATCACCTGATGCTCTTGCCGCGTCTGCTCAAAGCTCGTCATTCCCAGCTTTCGGTGGGTTTTTTTCTCCACATTCCCTTTCCTTCTTTTGAGGTATTCCGGTTGTTACCAGCAGAGTGGCGCCGCGGAATTCTGGAGGGAATTTTGGGCGCCGATCTGATCGGGTTTCACACCTACGAGTACACCCATCACTTTCTGCAGTCGACGCTGCGGATTCTCGGTTACGAGCATCACATGGGCCAAATCGAGACTGCAGATCACGTGGCGCGCGTCGATACTTTCCCGATGGGTATAGACGTCCAAAAATTTGCTGGCGCCACATTGAACGAGGATATCGCCCGGGAGACACGGGAACTCAAAGAGATGCTCAGCGGGGTCCGACTGATCCTGTCCGTGGACCGGCTCGACTATTCAAAAGGAATTCTGAACCGCCTGGAAGGGTTCGAATTATTTCTCGAAGTCAATCCCGAGTACCACGGCAAAGTGGCGCTGCTGATGGTTGTCGTGCCGTCGCGCATCGGGGTGGTTCAATATGAGCTCATGAAACGTCAGATCGAAGAGCTGGTTGGCAAGATCAACGGCAGATTCGGCCGAGTCGGATGGACTCCGGTCGTCTATCAATATCGCCAGGTGCCGTTCACTTCTTTGGCGGCGCTTTACTCGGTCGGTGACGTTTGCTTAGTGACGCCGCTGCGGGACGGCATGAATTTGGTTGCCAAAGAATACGTGGCAACGCGCGGTGATGGCGGCGGCGTCCTGATTCTCAGTGAGATGGCCGGGGCCGCCAAAGAACTCCCCGAGGCGATTATTGTCAATCCAAACGATCGTCGGGAAATTGCCGCGGCATTGAAGGAGGCGCTGGAAACCCCCGCCGATGACCAACAAGCGCGCAACCGTCTTATGCAGCGCCGTTTGCGACGATACGATGTTACCCGCTGGGCGCGCGATTTCTTGAGCGCTCTGGTCGGCATGCGCGAGATTCAGACGCCGCTTGAATCCAAGCTTTTATCCGTCGACGCGACACGTGAAATCCTGGATCATTACCGCTCGAGCGAGCGTCGGCTGTTCTTTCTCGACTATGACGGTACGTTGACCCCGCTGGTACGCCATCCCGCTATGGCGAAGCCGGATCGAAAAGTCCGCGAGCTGCTTAAAGCCATCACGGCGAATCCGAAGAATACTGTCGTAATTGCCAGCGGCCGCGAGCGAAAAACTCTCCAAGAGTGGTTCGGCTCGTTAGCGCTCGGCTTGGTGGCGGAACATGGTGCCTGGATCAGATTTGCCGGCGAAGATTGGCAACATCTCAAACCATTTAATACGGATTGGAAACGCGATTTGTTGCCGATTTTGGAGATCTACGCCGACCGATTGCCCGGAGCTTTCGTCGAAGAAAAAGAAGATGCAATCGCATGGCATTTTCGTATGGCAGATCCCGAACAAGCTGAACTGCGCGCGGCGGAGCTCGTCGACCATATGAGCCAACTCACTGCGAAGACGGATTTACAAGTCGTGCTCGGGAGTAAGGTGGTAGAAATTCGGCGCGCGGGAGTGGACAAAGGAAGCGCTGCCTTAAACTGGCTCAATGACGGCGGCTACGATTTTATTCTCGGCGTCGGCGATGACACGACAGATGAAGATCTTTTCAAGAATATGCCCGCCTCGGCCCTAACGATCCGAGTGGGAATTGCACCGACCGTCGCGCGCTACGCGGTCTCGAGCAGCGCGGAAGTGATGGAGCTTTTGACCGCTCTGGCGAGAGAAGCGCATAGTGACGGACGCTTGAATGTTACTGAAAGTCACCGTGATTGAGCTACGAGTCGGATTTCAGCTGCCCTGTGTTCCCGCGCGGAAGATCAGCACAAGATCAGTAGTAGGCCAACCATCGCTAGTAAAACCAGCAGGGCGCGGTTAAAACCCCGGGGTCTACGCGATCTTGTCTTTTCAACCCGGCGTAAAATCCGGCGAGGCTGAAGAACAAGACCAGCAGCGAAGCTTCACGGTATGCCAGTTGAAGGGATTCCATGTGGAGATCGCGACTTGCTGGCTCAGTTTGGTAGTCACGAAGACAGTGGCCAGCGATTTCACGAATGTGCGCTTATCCAGCTTGACGCTATAAAGATAAATGGCCAAAGCGGGGCCCGCCGCATCGGTCACGCCGTTGAGAAACCCACTCAAAAAACCGCATAGCGGCGAAAGAAATCTTTCCCGCCCCGGCGCGACCGTGAACTCTCACTTGAAAATGCTCGCGAGCACAAAGATCAAAACCATCGCTCGAGAGACAAATTGAGCAGCCACAAAGGCGTTTTCACCAGAGCCAGTCTACCGAGAAAAACGCCAACGATGGTCGGCGCGATCAAGCCTTTGAAACGGCGAACTATCGCATTGAGGAAAACCACCGCGAATCACCTGCGCAGAATCCATGAACAGGTCGGCAGGATCAAGATGGTTACAGCCGTGCGATATCCAGCAGAGTGCCACTGTCGCTGTTGCGATGAGCGGGAAACCGAGACCCGTGGCGCCTTTGACGAAAGCGGCGCCGAGCAGAGCAAGGCCGACGATCAGATACGAGGAGTCGAACGGCATGAGCTACGGGGTGAGATGATCGAGAGCTGTCTTAGGATGGCCGCCACGCGCATGCGCGCTGAGAGCGCCGGGAGCGTGTCCAAGGAATTCAAATCATGCGCTTCTTAGGCCGCACACCGGTGCGAACGTTTATCGTCTATCCAAGTTTGACGCTGCTCTGGGAGTTCTTTTTCCGCGGCGGCACTCTCGAGTTCAACGCATGGTGCTCGCCGCTACTGGTCTGGGGATATTTGCAATATCGCCTGTGCGGTCATTACCGAATTAAACACGGCGGTGGCGGACCCGGCCTGGAAACCCCGCCCGAACGCCTCGTCGATACTGGTCCGTACGCCTATACCCGTAATCCGATGTACCTCGGACATATCATTTTTTTGATCGGCCTCTCATTAACTTTGCGCTCCGTTTTCGCAGCGATGCTCACTGTCGCCGTCGCGACCTGGTTTCACATTCGGGTTTGTCGCGACGAAAAGCGATTGCTGCTCCGTCTGGGCGAACCGTATGAGCGGTATCTCCGCTCGGTCGAACGCTGGCTGCCCGGAGTTTTTTGAATTTGTCTCAAGTCGTGTTCCTGCGCTGCCCCGTTTGCTTTTTGCCAGTTTCGAAATACTCGCTTTTCACCGCGATCGCGGCTTCGCTCTCATCGTCGTCCGTCCACACGCCCAAACTGTAGCCGTACCACGGCATGCGCGGTTTAAGCGGCGGCAGCTCGAGCTCTTCCCATATTTTTCTGGAGCGCTCCATGAATTCTCTTTTCGGCAAGGATACCGGCGTATACGGCCACGGCCGCACGGCATTGATCAGCAGCGACGAGGTCCAAGTAGGTCGCTTATCTGCACTCTCGCGGCCGGGCGGATACGTTGAAGGATCGAGGCCCGGCGGTTTGCCTTTGGCGACCGTCACGTCTTCGTCGGGTCTCATATTGTAGCAGATGGCCCAGTTGATCATTGCCGGGTCGCGAATGTCTACGTCCTCATCCACCGCGACGCAGATTTTTGCGTAGGCGCCGGTAAATCCCGCGGAAGCGTTGAGCGCTCGCCAAGCGTCGGTTTTGCTGCCCTGGCGCATTTTGATCACGCAGTAGGCTTGACCGCTGCCGCTCACTTCATCGTGCAGCGCGACGTCGAGCACGGCTGCGTTGCCGCTGTCGTAGCGAAGATACTTGTAGATAATTTTTTCCGTACCGGTGTGCTTGATCTTGCTCGATTCACTTGGGGGAAACTGGCTCATGAGCGCGGTATAAATGGCATCGCGTCGATGCGTGATACAGCTGACTTCCAAGAAAGGCGACACCGAGCGATGTCCCATATAGCCGGGGTATTCACCAAACGGTCCCTCGGGCTCGATGATATCGGTAGGAATCGTACCGTCTATGATTATTTCGGCGGTTGCCGGTACGAGCAGATCGACGGTTTTCGCTTGGACCACTTCGACGGGAGCTCCCGCCAAGCCGCCGGCCAGACGGTACTCGTCAAAATCGTAGGGAATTTTCGCAGTGGCGGAGTAGGCAATGCTCGGCACCACACCGATGGCTATACAGGCCTCAAGACGCTGACCTTTGGCTTTGCACTTTCGCCAGTGCTGTCCCATGTGTTGCGTGACAAAAAAACCACCGGCGCGATCGGGCGCTTTGATTTGACTGCGGTAGTTTCCGATATTGTAAATTCCCGTCTCGGGATCTTTGGTGATCCAGTTGGCGGAGGTCAGATAGGGCGCATTATCGAAGCCCGGAGTGGAAATCGGGACGGGAATCATATCGAGGCCATGTCCGTCCAGTAAATCATGCCCCTGGCAGATCACCTCGTGGGCCGGCGCGCGGGTGACAGTCACCGGCTCAATCGGATGCAATTGCGCGCGCGCCCAGCGCTCATGAATCTGCCCGGGATCGCACATCATTCCAATGGCGTAAATTTCGGTCGTTGCGGCTAATGTACCGACCGTGACCGGCATCGTATAGCGCCGCCCTTTGCTATCGACGACCCTTTCAAACATAAACGCCTTCCGCTCGGCTTCCTCTAGCCCGCGAAATTGCCAGCGTACGAGCGGCATCAGCTCGGTGTCTTTGTTGATTTCGCGGCTGATGCGAATCAGCTTACCGCGCTCGTCAAGCGCCCGTAGATGCGCACGAAAATCTCGGTAATATCCATTTTCGGCCATGCCGTGCTCCCTTGCAGATATTTCTGCCATGTATCAACCGTGCCTTACAGCTTGTCAAGTAAGGCCGATCGAGAATGGGTGCAGGACAAAGATTCCCGAAAACGAAAACAATAGCAGCAAACTGCCTAAAACATGATGCACAGAAGCTCGCGATCGCCGTAACCTTGGACGGCGGGTTTATTCTTGTGCAGCTGCAATTACGTTTGATACACTGGCCGTTCGATTTCGTAAACTGAACTCGATCATGCGGCAAAATAAATGACTAGCAAACTCGCTCGAACCGCATCGAAAGTTGGCGCATGGAGTGGCCCTGCTCGACAGTTATCGCAGAGGACCAGCGATTGGCTGCGGCTGTTAATCCC
>JBIOXP010000123.1:0-2668 GCA_044869705.1 Binatia bacterium
GCTGTCGACAGCGCCGGGCACGACTTCAGTAAATGATTTTTTCCGCAAGCGTGACAAACTCAAGCGCGCGCCGAGCGACTATTTCGATCGGCTCTACATCGCCGCCATCGCTTGGGAGGATTACCTGCCGCAGATCGTCGAGATTTGGCCCAATCACAACATCATCATCGGCAGCGACTTCGATCACGGCGATGCAATTTCCACGTGGCCGAACACCATCGCTCCGATCAAGGCCATGAATAATATCTCGCAGCAGGACAAGGAAAAAATCCTCGGCGGAAATGCAGCTCGGCTGTTCGGGATGAAACCCAATGGGAGGAATCATGTACCGGCGAACTGAAACCAAAGCGGCGGAAGAGAAGGTCTATAAACAAAAACAAATTGGCGAATTCATGACCACTTGGAAGGATTTTCCCAGGCCCGGTTTGGCTGGTTGGGCGGAACGCCAGAAGGCCGGTTTGATGGGCACGGCGAAGAGCACCCATTACACGCCGCGCTTTCGTCCTTTCGACATGCTCAGCTCCCCCAATGAGCCACTGGTGATACTCGAAAACGAATATCACCGCATCGGCGTCGAAAGCGTCGTGGGCGTGCAAGACAATTTTCACCGCTATGTCGATTGCGACATGGTCTACTTCCAATTTTGCGGCAACAGCACCGTCGAAACCGAGTTCGGCGTTTACGAAATGCAGCCCGGCGAAGTGATGCTGGTCCCGGGCGGCATCGCCCATCGCTCCATCGGACGCAACGACAGCCTGCGCTACTTCTGCCAAAGCCATGAGGCGGTGGACTATGTCATGAACGAGGACCAGTACACGAGTGAAACCAGTTTCGAGGTCAAGCGCATCGGCGGTCCCAATTGGACAGCGCCGCGGCGCACGGATCAGCAGGCTAAGGGAGCCGTGCTCGAGAAAATGCATTTCTGGGACGATAGGCCGGACGATCAGACGTTGGTGGAGCGCGATTACGAGTCGCTCGTCGGCGTCGCCGGAATAGGACGTGGCAAACCGGGAAGTCTCGTGCGCAAGCTACGCGCCTTCGATCATTTCACGGCGATTGTCGGCAAAGGACGCGAAGATGCCGGCACCCAGCCGCTCATGGAATCGGCCAATATGCGCATTCGCACCTACAACATGCAGGATGAGCAGTTCGCCTTTCACCGCGCGCTCCGGAGCGAGGAAGTGCGGATTCAGTTTCGTGGCGACGCGCTCGACCTCTCGGAGTTCGAGAACGTCGAAGTTTTTCCCGGCGAAGTCACCATTATTCCATTGGGAATTTCGCACAGCGTGATCAGCATTCCGCCGGAAGACGAAAATTTTCTGCGCCTCAACTTCTACAGCAAAGTGCGCTGGCGCGTGCCGATCGATCCGAGCAAACACTGTTTCGAGAGCAGGTTCGAAATCAAAACCACCGTGCACAAGCGGGCCGAGTGGAGAGAGAAACTCGCCGCGGCACGGTGAGTGCCGATGAAACGCTGCGGCGGGAAATACCATCACCGTCGCGGCGCCGTTCAGTCTATCCTCCCATCGGCGGCATCTTTGGAAATTTGCTCAGCGCCGGATTCATGTGATCCCAAGGCTGCGCGCTGGCCGTGAAGATATCCAACGTCGGCTTGTAAAGACTCGGATCATCGAGGCTGCCGGCTGTGATCATCGCCAGATCCGGCATCGCGCTGCTCTTGCCAAACAAACTCGCGCCGCACTCCGGGCAAAAACCGCGGCTCAATGTGTTGCCGCTGTCCGCTTTAGTATCGTAATACTTGACCGGCCCGGTGATCTTTAGCGCCGCGGCCGGCAGCCCGATATCAGGTTCATACGCGCCGCCGCTCGCCTTCTGGCAATCGCGGCAGTGGCAATTGCCCATAAAAATCGGCTCGGCAGAACACTCGTAGCGAACCCGCCCGCAGAGGCAGCCTCCGCTAAATCTCGTCGCCATAATTTCGCTCCTTGCTTATCACTTGTACGAACACTACTAACGCCAACGGACCGCTAAATCGATCGCGCCGTGCGCGAGAAAAACTTCTTGTGCAAAGTCGGAGCACTAAGGCGCGGCTTCGGCCTCACGATTGTGGCGTTGTTCTCCATTTTCACTCGGTCTGGTTATCAGTCATTTCAAGCCAGTCAAGGTCCTCTTCCTTATGGGCACTCACACGCTCGGTTTGAAACGAGATGATCAGCGCGGCAGGAGCTTCATCGTCGTGGCGCGCGCGTCCGGTGCGACCATGGGATCGATATACTGTGCGCTGTAACCGCGGTACTTCGCTCGATACGCAGTGTCGATCTCGGTATGGATGCCGGGGTCCGCTTCTGCCAGGAATGTGACATTTTTTTCGACTCCGCCGGCGCGGATGTGACCTTGGCGGCGCGCCTGGGCGGCGCGAAACCAAGAGCCCTCGCGTCCTTTGTACGAACGGACATACAGGTCGTCGCCGTGACGAATCACCCAGATCGTTACCGGCTTCGTCATCGTGCCGTCGCGGCGCAGCGACGCGATCTGCAGTTCCTCTGCCGTGCCGATTTTGTCGAGCTCGTCTGGCGTCCAAGTAGTCATAGGCGCGCTCCTTCTG
Organism: Binatia bacterium; assembly: GCA_044869705.1. Classification (GTDB taxonomy): domain Bacteria; phylum Desulfobacterota; class Binatia; order UBA9968; family UBA9968; genus DP-20. The sequence continues at coordinate 2,567 of JBIOXP010000123.1, forward strand.
CGGAGCAGTGTGTGGCTGCTCTGCACCCTGAGGTATGTCGACGGGCTGCGAAAATTTTGCCCACTGAGTTGAATTTCAGCGCCGTAGCTCCATCGGATCGGC
>JBIOXP010000124.1:0-4482 GCA_044869705.1 Binatia bacterium
CGCGGGAAAACTTTCGGCGTCTCCCGGTTCGGCGCGACCACCGACAATCTGACGCGCATCCTGCTTCGGCGGGTCGGGTTGGAAAACAGCGTGACCGTGCGCCAACTCGGCGGCACGCTCGAGGTCGGCCTTGCGTTCCGGCATCGTCAGATCGATGCCGCGGTGCTTGCGACCTTGCGCACCGACGTGCCGCACCGGATTCTGATCGAGCTGGCGGAGTCGGGTATTCAATATTCCATGGCTCAGCTCGTCGTCGCGCGGGAGTTTTTGCGGCGTTCGCCGGAACTTCTGGAGAACATCATGCGCGGTTACCTCGAGGGTGTTGCGGTACTTCGCGATCCGACACAGAAGGAGCGGGTCATGAAGACCGTCGCGCGTTACACTCGGCTCAAGGAGATGAAAGCGGTGGAGGAAATTTACAGCGATGCGGCAAAGTACGTGGACCGGATTCCCCGCGTCGAAGCGGAGCCGGTGGCAGCGACGCTCGAGATGATGGGCAAAAAAGGATTGCCCATCGAGACCTTCGCCGACAACTCGATTATCGACCGCCTGGTGCGCGAAGGTTTTGTCGAGCAACTCTACAAGAAGCGCTGATTGGCGGGATGGTAACAGGAAATCCCCCAATGGCCCCCTTTGTCAAAGGGGGGAGGCCGCAGGACCGGGGGATTTTTGGCCGCTCCTATATTTTCGTGACAGGCTGTCGCTGCACCGAAGGCACCGCGCTGATTTACTTTTTCTGTGTTGTACCTGCGCGCAGACGAAATCGGCGTTCGAGCTTCGAAAAGGCCAAATGGCGGAGGGTCAATTGCCGTCGGGGCGAGTTGGTCGAATGAAGAGTCGAGTTCTCGCACGATCTGCCTGAAGAAAGGAAAGATGATGATGGAAATGCAGTTACTCGATGCAGATTCACATGTGAGCGAGCCCTTGAATTTGTGGCAGGAGCGGCTGCCGGCCAAGTACCGCGATATCGCGCCGCACATGGAGACCGAATATCAAGGCCGGCCCGGCGCCTGGTGGCATATCGAGCCGGACCGTGAGCCGCACAACGTGATCCTGGGATTCGGCGCGAATAAATCTCTTCCGGAGCTTCACCAACTGCTGAAGAGTTTTTCTTACGCGGGCGCGCACCGCGGCGGATGGGATCCGGCGCAGCGGCTGAAAGACATGGATCAGGACGGCGTCAGAGGCGATGTGCTGTACACGACGTTAGGCTTTCGCATGTTCTGGATCAAAGACGCCGGATTTCAGCGCGCCTGTTTCGAGGTTTACAATGACTGGCTCGCCGAGTTCTGCAGTCATGCGCCCCAACGTTTGAAGGGCCTCGCGCTTATCTCTCTCTACGATCCGAAGCAGGCTGCCAGCGACCTGGCGGATTGCGCCAGGAAAGGATTGGCGGGAGCGATCATCTGGGCTTCGCCGCCCGAGGAGTTGCCGTTTCATTCCGAAGTTTATGACCCGTTCTGGGCCGCTGCTCAGGAGCTGTCGATGCCGCTCAGCTTGCACGAATTCGCCGGATTCGCGTGGGTCAATTGGGATTCGAACGCGAAGAAGCGAACCATCGCCGCAGGCATCAATTCGCACGAGGTGGAATTTACATTTTCGACATTGATCATGTCCGGAGTGTTGGAACGCTTCCCGGGCCTCAAGGTCGTATCCGCGGAGCTCAACTGCGGTTGGCTGCCCTACTTTTTGCGGCGGCTCGACGAGCGTTTTGTCGCGCGCGGCGTGCGCGTGCACGGAAGCGCGTTTCCGACCCAGCTCAAGCTGACGCCGAGCGAATACTTTCGCCGTCAGCTCTATGCGACGTTCATTGATGACCCGTTCGGCATCGCTCATCGAAACGATATCGGCGCCGACAATTTACTGTGGTCATCGGATTTTCCGCACAGCGCGACGTTCTGGCCCCACTCGCGGGAAAAAATCGCCAAGGATTTTTCCGGCGTCGCTGAGCAGGAACAAAGAAAGATTCTTTTCGAAAACACCGCGCGACTGTACGGGTTTAAATAAGTGCGCGGTGTTTCCCGCTTTACGGTGGAGACGTTTCGCACTGCACCAAACGGCTCGAGTGTCATGCTGAGTGAAACGAAGCATCTCGTCTTATCGCTTGCGTGCCAACAGAAGATTCTTCGCCGTTGGCTCAGAATGACTGTGCGCGTCAGCAGCCGAGATACGGAATGAGGCAGTCTATCATGGCAAAAGGCGAGCGCCGGTGGCCCTATAGTTCGAACGCTTGCGCTAAATTTAGTCTGTAAAAGGAAAGTACGATCAACCACCGTTTCCCCGAGTAGCGACCGTCATCGGTCGCGTAGCGAGGGGTTCGGGAAATCGATTTATCCGACGATCCTGAGTAGGCAGCGGTAACGCTGCCGTGTCGAAGGGTCTATCTGGCCGCGCAGAACACAACAATGGCGTCGACGGACATAAACATCCTGAGCGCGGGGGCGGTAGCGCCGGGGCTGAAAAAAATCAGCGAAAGATTTCAACGCGAAACGCACCAAGGCGTCGATCTGGAATTCGCCACGGCGCCGGCAATTCTCGAGCGGCTGCGCGACAGCGCGACGATCGATCTCGTGATTGCGCCGTCGGCGCTACTCGAACATCTCGCCCGGGACGGAAGAATCTCAAACGAGTCTCGCCTGCTCCTCGGCCGAGTCGGCGTTGGAATTATGGTGCGCGCCGGAGCGCCGGCGCCGCCGATCGCGACGGTCGAAGAATTAAAAGCATCGCTGCTGAACGCGACATCCGTGGTCTTCAACCGAGCCTCGACGGGAACGTATTTGGAAAATTTATTTGAACGGCTCGGGATTGCCCCGGAACTCGAACGGAAATCAATCCGCTATCCTGATTTCGCCGCCGTGCTCGATCGCGTCAGCCAAGGTGGAAACGGCGAGATCGGTTTCGGGGCGACAACGGTGATCGCAGAGAATTCGCAGGGACGCGTGACGTTTGTCGGCACCCTACCCGTTGAGGTCCAGAATTACACCGCGTACGAAGCTGCGGTTGTGCAGAATGGCGCCGCCAGTGGCGCGGCGCGTCACTTCATTCAGTATCTCGGGTCCCCGCAGGCTAAATCTGTTCTCATGCAGGCCGGGATTCTCTAACCAGACAAGACCCCGTTATTGATCACCGGTTCTCCCGGATTCGATCCTAGCTGTTCTGTCCCGAGCTTGGACAGCACGATGATTTAGCTTGGACAACCGACAGATTGCGAGTTTGGACGAGCCAGCTTACTACTGCCAGCGGACGCCGTAACTTGTGAAGTTATGCGCAACGGGCGGAGTTGATGTTTTTAGTCGCAGCTCTGCTACTCTGCAGAACCGCCGCTGCTGCCACTGCTCGATCCGCTGCTTTTAGTATCCACTACTGCTGCCGGAACTAGAGCCACTGCTTCTGCTTCCGGAGCTGCTGGTCCCGCTCTTGGTGGACGTGCCTGAGCTGCTGTCACCAGTTGTCGATCCGGAACGGGTGCCGGTAGCTGAGCCAGAACCAGTGACTGACCCCGAACCGCTTGCCGAGCCGCTCCCGCTGGTCGTCCCGGTTCGCGACGAGGAACCCGATGAAGACCCCGTTGAACTCGTATCTGACGAACAACCCCAAAGCCCTACACCCAAGCTGCAGGAAATAACCATCGCCAATAACAGATGTTTGTGATTCCGCATGTTTCCCCCTTTTTCTGCCTCCGACCGTTGCGCTCGAACGATGTTGAGCAACCCATATGCCACGCGAGCTCGGTCCCAGACGAGCTTAGGCGAAGATCATGTGAGATATTGTCCTCAGCTTCGTGTCATCCAAATCGCGATTTTTTGCCATTGCAATAAGGTACAACAGTGATACGGTCCGGGTATCATCCCATCTTAGGGTTGAACACAACCGATGTTCGCAACCGGCTACAAGAATTATTTTCTTCGTATTCTTTTCGCATCGGAGAACGAATTCGGCCCAGCGTTTTCTTTGGTTGTAGAAATCTCACAGGCACAGGGTCGTAAACCCGTCGCGACGATATATGTCAGCGAACCGATCGCGACCGAGCGAGAGGGTATTTCGCGCGGTTTTGAGCTCGGCAGGGAATGGGTCGATAAAACATCACATGACTTAAGTTCGCCCATACCGATGGCTAAAAGGACAATCGTTCACTCAGCACAACTCATGACAGAGCTGCACGACGCGATTGCAAATAGCCTCGGGGTCGTTTTGCGCAGCGAGGATTTAATTGACCCGAGCCATAGTCTGTCCGTCGCTACCTCTGCTCAGCGATCCGGCTCTCCCGACATTCCCGTAGCACCGCGGCAGCGCTTTCTCGGCCGTACTCAAGTTATGCCACGACAGCTGATTGCTGAGCACATTGCGCAGCGGGCAGTCATAACTTCCCCCCCGGAAAAGCATAGACCCAGAGTGATCCATCATCGTCGAATGGGCCGCCGACCAACTGTTCCCACAACGTGACGCTCGAGGGAAAATTTCGTCCCAACGCCGATACAGAGT
>JBIOXP010000125.1:0-15018 GCA_044869705.1 Binatia bacterium
ATGCTGCGCCCGCACATCCGAATTGCCGCTATTGGTCCATGGCGATGAATCCTTCGGTTCCGCTTGCGCCGCAAATGGATTTTCAGGATCTAACGACCATCTAAGAGGATTGGTTGCGATATATTCCCGGATTCGTGCCAGCTCGTTTTCGTCACGCATGATTACGCATTGATCCGTACTGATCCCTTTAAAATGTTTCGGCAATTCAGTCCATATTGCTTGCGTTATTGAGAGTCGATTGACCCGCATATCGCCGTCGATGATCTCTCCAAACAGCGAAATGCGTCCGTGTGTTACAATCGTGACGAAGTATGCGCCAACTTGAGCGTAGTCGTAGGCGGACAAACGTAGCGGAGCTCGTCGATTCTGGAATCGGGTGTCCACGGCTAGAATGGCGATCAATTACCCGCCTTCTTTTTCGACCGCGGGCCGAACGGCTCGGGCTGAAACGGGCCGTCACGCAGTTGAAGATACGCTTTAGTTCCTTGGGTTGCGCGCGCTTCGTCTAACGGCCGGCGAAATTTTTCGTTCAGCATCATGTGCGCGGGTATCGACAACGTTTCATCCATGCGCAGCGCATCGCGCAGGCCCATCATCTGTAGCCCCATTGTCGAGATTTGCAGGTTAATTTTGATCGTTTCCGGGGGCACGTGCGCAATGCGCTCGACGATTTTGAAGCATTCTTCCAACAATTGCTCGACCGGCACGACTTTGTTGATCAAGCCGATGCGCAGTGCTTCTTGAGCATCCACGTGATCGCCCACCAGTCCGTAGCGCAGGGCGTTCTTGAAACCCGCGAGCAGCGTCCACATAAAGGTCGTGTTCGAACCGTGGCGCACTTCCGGCTGCGCAAAAACCGCGTCTTCGGCGGCAATCGTGATGTGCGTATAGAGCGCAAGCCAGCAACCGCCGCCCATCGCCCAGCCGCGGACCGCGCCGATGACCGGTTTCGAGAGCTCAAAAATACGGATCAGCTTGACGTCGTCCGCGCTCCAGTAATTCATCAAATCGGCGGAGCTCATGCCGGTTTGAATTCCATAGGGCCATTGAATATCGCGGCGGCGCCCGCTACTGGTCGCCTGATCGAAACCGGAGCTGAATGCGCGGCCCGCGCCGGTGATGACGATGGCGCGAATCTCCGGATCCGCTTCAGATTCGTCCAGCGCGTGATGCAATTCCTTCAACATCGGCCGCGTGATCGCGTTCAGCGCCTCGGGCCGATTGAGAGTAATCAAGACCCCGCCGCGCTGTTTTTCGTAAAGGATTTCTTTGTAGTCAGACATCAGAGCTCCATTGGTTCAAGTTGTTCAAGCCGTTCAACCCGTTAGTTCGACGTATCCGGCGATTTGAATGATTTGAACAGCTTGAACGTTTTGAACGGGTTCGCCCTTAACGATATTCCGAGTCGTACAACTGCTTGATAAAGCCGCTCGCGTCTATTTCTCTGACGATACTATCGTCGACGAATAGCTTGGCGTCGGCGCCTCTGGCCTTTGGATCTTCACCGGCAACGAACTCAAGGGAGGTCTCGACCGCCTTCGGGTTGGCGTACGGAACCTGGTTGTAATATTTCGTCGCTAGGAGGTTATAGGAAGCCTCGAGATAGCGGATGTTCTTTTCCTGCGAAGATTGAATGCGGAGTTTTTTTTGCAGCACCTCCAAGCTTTCTTTCTTGTTTTTCTTGAAGTAGGCGATCCCTTCGATGAGCCCCCTGACGAAGCGCACCGCCTGCGGCCGGTTCGCGCGCAAATAGCTGCGTGTGCTGTCGACCGAGTTCTGCAGATAATAAATATCCATATCCGCAGGATCGGCTAGCGTGCGAAAGCCCTTTTCCTCGGCGACGAAGAAAGACGGTATCGTCAGCACCGCGGCATCGCAGCCGCCTTTTTCCAAGCTCGCGAACATCGCCGGCGATGAATCGAGCTGAATGAGCTGGAAGTCTTCGGGCCGCATACCCCACTTTCTGACAAACAATTGAAATGCCCAGTGTCCCGCTGAGCCAAACCGGGTGATCGCAACGCGCTTTCCCTTGAGCTCGGCCGGCGATTTGATGTCGGGCCGCACGATCAGGCGCTGCAGGCCGCGGCTCATCGGTGAAGCCGTCAAAACAGTATCGGCTCCGCGCAGAGCCGCTCGAATGACCGCATCGCCGCCGCCGACCGAAAACTGAATTTCGCCGGAGAGCAGCGCGCTGACGACGCGCGAAGCGCCGCCGCCAATAAAAATCACCTCGACATTGGCGCCTTGCTTCTTGAACAATCCTTTTTCTTCGGCGACCCAGATGCTGCCTGAAGTCGCGCTGATCGAGCTTAGGCCTAACCTTATTCTCTCTTGGGCTTGGGCATACCGAGAAGTAAGCAGAGCAATAACCACGACGGTGATGCAGCTCAGCACTTTCAGAAACATGCTTTGACCTCCACAGGCACGAAGCTCGGTTAAGTTCTTCTTAAGTATTAGAAGGGCAGCGAGCCGTCAAGCAGAAGCGCTTGGAAACTGACGGAAAAATTTTCGTCCTGATGGAGCTGCGAGAGTTTATTTCCAGAGATTATCGAGAAATCCGGATTGCTTGAGTTCCGCAACATAACTGTTATCGAAATACGCGCTGGTGGGGGTGGATTGGGCGGATTTCGCATCGATCATGTTCACCTGAACCATCCGTTGCACCATCGATTGCATGGTGCTTTCCGGCACGAACGGCTCCCGGACAAAAGTTTCCGTGACATAGAAAAAGCTTTCGCGCAGCAGATCAGCATCGCTAACTCCGAGATATTTCGCTATCAAGCCTTTGGTGTAATCTTCGTTGGCAATCGCATACCGGGTGGCTTCGAGCGTCGATTTGATCACCCGTATGACCGTGTCTCGATGCGTGGCCGCGAACGATCGACGTGCGACGATGCCCTGGGTCAAAAAACCACTGCCCAGCGCGCGCAGGTCCTTTGGCGTGACGAGTTCACGAAAGCCTTCTTTGACCATGCGAAATCCGTGCGGCGGAGAAAGCACGGCGCCGTCGATGGCGCCCCGCGACAAGCCGGCGACGGCTTCGGGAAAGCCGCCCATTTGAAGCATGGTCACATCCTTGAGGTTATGACGTTCGAGAAGTGTTCGCAGCGCAAAATCGGTGACGGAGCCGAATCGAGTGATGCCGATCTTTTTGCCCTGGAGACTCTTGATATCGCGAATCTCGGCTTTAACCAGCAGTGACTGTGTAAAATAGGGCGCCATGGCAGCGACCTGAATGATGTCGCCTCCGCGGAGCACGTTGGTGATCACCGCCGGGCCGCCGAAGCCGGCGACGTTGGCCGAACCGGAAAGCATTGACTGCACGATGACGGCGGACGCGCCGACATAAACCATATCGACGTCAAGCCCGTTTTTCTCAAATAAGCGACGGTCTTTGGCTACCACCCACGGTAGACTATTGAGTCCCAGTGGCCCGTAAGGGAACGCGATCTTCGTCAGCTCCTGCGACCGGACAAATTCAGCAGGGAAGAGCAGCAGAAGCATAGCAATCGAGTGAAGCAAGATTTTTCGCATCTGTCCCAAGATCCCTCAACTCGGATTGGATGACAAGCTCTCGGGATCCGCGAGGAAGCTTGTCGCTTCACCAAATGGGTGCCGCCATTCGGGTTTTATGTACCAGCTCAGCAGGATCGTTCGCCGAGCATCCTTTTCGAGCTTGTGTACGCCTCGAAATGCGCCGTAGACGATACTAGTGGCGAATCGGTGTTTGAGTCTTTGATCGCCATCAGGAGAACTTCAAAAATCTGACTCGGTTACGAACGGTGACGTTCCATAGTCCGATTTCCCGAGTAGCGTGAAGCGTGTATCGAGGGATCAATCAGGCCTCAGGGTAGAGTGCAGGAAGGATATTTTCATTTTTCTAGAGTTGTTTGCGAAACGATTTTCTTTGAACTATCCATCGGATTGGCGAAGAGAGGAGCGCAACATGCCAAAAGTTAGACTGAACGAGGTTGAAATCTATTATGAAGAACACGGTCAGGGTAGGCCGATGGTGTTTTTGAGTGAAACCGCCTGCGATGGCGAGGTTTGGAAGATCAATCAGGTGCCGGAATTTTCAAAAGATCATCGGGTGATCATTCACGATTATCGAGGCACCGGACAGTCCGACAAGCCTTCCATCGACTACTCCACTCGGATGTTTGCCCAGGATGTCATTGCGCTGATGGATCATCTCCGCGCCGAAGACGCGATCGTGGTCGGCCACTCGATGGGTGGCAGGGTGGCGCAACTGCTGGCCCTCGATTATCCGGAAAAGGTGCACAAGCTGGTTCTGGCATCGACCGGCTCACATTATCCGCAAACCAAAGGATTGCCGTTGAAAATCTGCAAGGAAATGATCGAGTGGGGATACGAGAAATACGAGCGGGACCATACGATTCTGGTCGGCTGGACGGAAGACTATGTGAAGAATCATCCGGACAAAATCGAGAATTATCTGAACGTAAGAATGAAGAATCTCTGCCCGGTGGAATTTTATCTGCGCCATCTGATCGCGCGCCAAAGCCATGACACAAGCCAGCGACTGCGGGACATCAAGCAGCCGACGCTCATTCTCGTCGGCGAGGGCGATCAGAACATGACCAGTGAGATCAATCATCGCATGTCGTCGGAAATTCTGGCCAAGGGGATTCCCAACTCTAAGTTCGTGGTATTGCTTAATGAGCGCCACAGTTATTTCTTTTCCAATCCGGATGAGGCTCATCGGCAGATTCGTGAGTTTATCCGCGAGTAGCGCGCTAGCGACAAATGCCAACGGTTCGCGTCAACAAAGCTGAGATCTATTATGAAACTCACGGTCGCGGCCCGCCGTTTGTGTTCTTTAGCGAAACCGCCTGCGACGGCGAGATTTGGAAGCTTCATCAAGTCCGGGATTTCTCGAGAAATCATCTAGTGATCACGCACGATTACCGCGGCACCGGAAGATCGAGTAAACCCTCGAGCGATTACACGACGAAGTTGTTTTGCGACGATGCGGCTGCGATCCTCAATCAGTTGGATGCTCGGAATGCGATTATCCTCGGCCATTCGATGGGTGGGCGGGTGGCGCAACTGCTCGCCCTCGACTATCCCGAACGGGTCGGCAAATTGATTCTAGCCTCGACCGGCGCAGCCTTTCCGGGTGCCACGGGCTTACCCTTGATGATGGTGAAGGAGATGGTCGAATGGGGCTACCCGAAATATGTGAAGGAGCATACGATCCAGGTGGGCTTCACCGATGAATTCGTCACAACTCACCCGGATCGACTTGAAGAATTCTTCCGAACCCGGTTCGCGAATCTCTGTCCGGTGGAGTTTTACCTGCGGCATGTTCTAGCGCGGCAAAGTCATGACACGCGTGAGCGCTTGAAAGATATCCGGGTGCCGACACTGGTGCTCGTGGGAGAGCACGAAGGTGATCCCAAAGTGGCGAGTACACACCGCGCCTCCTCGGAAATGTTGGCCAAAACCATTCCCGGCGCTCAGTTCGTTGTCTTACCCGGCCAGAAACACAACTATTTTGCCAGCGCTCCCGAGACGGCTCATCGAATCATCCGTGATTTTGTGCGTGAATAAAGGCTTTGATCTTGTCCCGATGTCTACAGGTGAACGAAAGCGCGCACCCAGTTCACCGGCACGGCCGTGTGACCTTCGCCGGTGACATCTTCGGCAAGAAAAACATCTCCGGCGCCGAATACTCTTTTTACGCCGCCGCCAATACCGATCTCGACGGTTCCGGACAATGTAATGCACCATTGTCGGCGCGGCGCGGTGTGCCAGCCGTGCAAATCGTCGCGATTCGTATCGTTTTTGAAAACCAGCGCCCTGGCCGGCAACGTCGCCAAAAAATGTTTAGACTGCTCGGCTTGATCTAGATCTTCGAAATGCGACCGTCCATCGTCACCGGTATATAGCCTGCAAAACTGCATGAACGTCCTCCTAGAATCATCATCGAATACCAGCAACGGCGGCGGGGTTGCAAGTAAAACACTCAATCGGTCCTTCTGTGCGCGCCGGATTCGCCGCAGTTCGCGAATGCTTCAGAGTCGTCATCTCGACCGCGCCGCGCGAGATCTTGCGTTTTTCCGACATAGGAAGAAAAATTTGTTGCTCTTGGCTCGAAATGACAGTTGCGGGACAACCGCGACCGGTTGCGAAGAAACGAGCGAGGCACAACGGTAAAGGAAAAGGAAAGAGAAAGTAGTTCAAGTCAACGATTAAATTCGAGCGTAAGCTGCGCGAGGCGAGATTCTTCGCTCTGCTCAGAATCATGCTAGCGAGCGACTGCCGAGCAATGTGACCTGGAGGTGAGATGGCAGAAAACGAATTATCTTTGGAAAAAAGGCGAGTTCTGAGTGGCAGAAAACTTGGGGTAGCCGGGAATTCGTCGAGCGCTGAGCCACGAAAGGCAATTGGCAGGCGCCGATTCGCGCAGCGCAGACGGCGATGGTGTTGCGGATGATTCCGCATCCAATCGATGCGGCGATACGCGTGCTCGACATCGGTGCCGGTTATGGAGCGTTGGCAGCGGAGGTCCTGCTGGAACGTCCCAACGCTGTGGCCATCTGTGTCGATGCTTCCGAATCGATGTTGCAACTCGGAAGAGAGCGAAATCCGCAATTAATCAATCGCATGAGCTTTATTCAAGGATCGCTTGAATCTCCGGCATGGCTCGAATCATTGAATGGTAATTTCGATGCGGTCGTATCGTCGCGAGCCTTGCATCACTTTACCGAACATGAACGGCGGCGCGATATTTTCAAAGAGGTTTTCTCGTTAATCCGGCCTGGCGGCTGTTTTATCAACGCCGACAATGTCCGCGCGCCGACCGACACTTTAAAGGAACGATATCGACGGGCGCGCGAAGAATATCTCGATCAGTTTATAAGGCGATCTACCGACGGGAAGACCAATTTGGAGGAAGTCCGCGCCGCCACTCCGAGCAGTTATCATGGGCCGCACAATAACGGATATCTCGAGCAAGAGCTCGCCTGGCTGAAGGAGGCAGGGTTTCTCGACGTTGATTGTTTCTGGAAGTTCACCACCGTGGTGGTCTACGGCGGATTTCGGCTTTAGTTGGAGTTCAAACAGTTTCAAATCGTTCGAGCCGTCCAAATCGTAAGCCTTAGCGAATCGACTTCACGAGTGATGGCGCAGCTCGGCTTTGAAACGGAGCCGCACATAATCGGCGTACCAACTGCCGTCTGATTTGCGGAGCTTAGATTCAAGGGCATCACAGACTTCATTGATAAAGCTCTGTCTCTCGGCATCGCCGAGCGATTTCGTAAAAGCCTGGGCAAATAATTCCAACCATTGCGTAAGATCGCCGGGGAGCTTTGTCGGCCGTGGAATCAGCTCAATGTAAACGATCGAGAAGCCAAACCGTTCAAGCAAGCCGGCGAATTCTTCGGGCGATGGATAGTACCACGGATCGATTCGCCAGGGCTCGATCGAGCGCTTTCGCAATCCGGCGTGAAGAACGGCGCGAATGGTTTCGACATTACCTTTGCCGCCGAGTTCACCGACAAATCGACCGCACGGCTTGAGGCATCCGGCTACACCTTCCAAGACCTTTTCTGGCCGTTTCATCCAGTGCAGCGCCGCATTTGAAAACACGGCAGCGAAACAACGCTTGAACGCGAGTTGCTGACCATCCATTTGCACAACCTGAAGGCTTCGGGCGCGCGCAGATTTTAGAAACGGCATACTGTAATCGACGCCGATAACCCTGCTTCGAGCGGCAATTTTTTCACTTAGCGCGCCGTCGCCGCACCCGAGATCCAAAATCAGCTCACCAGCTTGAGGATCAAGAAGTTGCAATAACGGCGCGCCCAGATCCGAGACAAAGCGCGCGTCGCGCGCGTAAGTCTCCGGATTCCAAGTCGTCGATCGACTCATAGGAGCAACGTAGCATCCCGCAATTGTCTTGCAAAACCAGGAATTCCCCGTACTCTTGACTATTTTATGGCTACTCCGGCGTCGGACTTGTCTTCGTTGAGGATCGATCGCTCAACGCGTCAGCTGCCACAAAAACGGCGGTCACGCAGTCGATGGGTTATTTGGACAGTAGTCGTTTTTCTGCTGATTGCGCTCGGTTTGGCAGTTAAGCGTTGGCTCGATCCCGGAATTGAAGTCCAACTCGCCACGGCCACACTCAGTTCTGCGTCCCAAGCCAATGCAGTTTTGACGGCAAGCGGATACGTCGTGGCGCGGCGGAAAGCCGCCGTGGCTTCGAAGGGCACGGGCACTCTGGTTTATCTCGCCGTCGAGGAGGGCGACCGCGTCAAGAAGGGGCAGGTGATTGCTCGATTGGATGATTCGGACGTGATGGCGACCTTGAGGCGGACGCGAGAAAATCTGCGCGTCGCGGAAGCCGATCTCGAAGAGGCCAAAAAAAATTATCAGCGCATGCAGGCCGTGATTGGAAAACGCGCAGTATCGCAGGCGGATTACGATGCGGCGGAAGCGCGCTATAAGCGCGTGGTGTCCACGATCGAGGCGGCCAAATACGCTGTTCGAGAGGCCGAAGTCGCTGTCGAGAATACGCGAATTATCGCGCCGTTCGACGGCACGGTTTTGAAGAAGAATGCGGATGTCGGCGAGATCGTCGCACCCTTGGCCGGAGCCGCGAGCTCCAAAGCGGCGGTTGTCACCATAGCGGACATGTCTTCGCTCGAAGTGGACGCCGACGTTTCGGAAGCAAATATCCCGCGTGTCGCCGCCGAGCAGAATTGCGAGATTACGTTGGATGCCTATCCGCAGCATCGCTACCCCGGTTATGTCAGCAATATCGTGCCGACGGCCGATCGCGCCAAAGCAACCGTAATGGTGAAGATAAAGTTCAAGCAATACGATCAGCGGGTGCTTCCGGAGATGGGAGCAAAAGTCACCTTCCTGGCCCCCGGAACGAGCGCGGATGCGAGCACGGTGAAACCGCTGCTTACCGTCCCGGCAGTGGCAGTGACGGAACGGGACGGTCGCGCAGTGGTTTTTGAGATCAAGGAAGACCGCGCGCTCGAAGTTCCTGTGACCACGGGTCGAAGACTCGGCAATGCGATCGAGATTACCGGCGGTCTCAAGGAGGGCGATCGCGTGATCAGCAAAGCCGACGATCGGCTGAAAAATGGCACCAAAGTTACATTGAGCCAGAAGTGAAAGCCCGTTTTCCTGATGGATGCGCTCATACAGGTCCAGGAGCTCTACAAGTCTTACCAGCGCGACACTCTTGAAATCCCCGTGCTACGGAATATCAATCTGGAAATTCTTGAGGGTGAATTCGTGGCCTTCATGGGCCCCTCGGGATCGGGCAAAACAACGCTGCTCAATCTGATCGCCGGCATCGACAAACCGACCTCCGGAAAAATTATCATCGGTGGTATTGATATCGCTGAACTCAGCGAGAGTGAGCTTGCGGTGTGGCGCTCGCAAAACGTCGGTTTCGTCTTTCAGTTTTACAATTTGATTCCGGTATTAACCGCAGTGGAGAATGTCGAGCTCCCGCTGACGCTCACGCCTTTGGACAAAAAGGAAAGACGCGCACACGCCGAAGCCGCCTTGACCATCGTTGGCTTGGCGGACCGCATGCACCACTACCCGCGCCAGCTCTCCGGCGGACAAGAGCAGAGGGTGGCGATCGCACGAGCAGTCGCAACTGATCCGGAAATCCTGGTCGCGGACGAGCCCACCGGGGATCTCGATAAAAATTCTGCCGAGGAAGTTCTCGATCTCATGGATCGGCTGAATCGCGAGCTCAATAAGACGATCCTTATGGTCACGCACGATCCCCGCGCCGCCGAACGCGCACGGTCCGTGCGGCATTTGGAAAAAGGGGAGCTCGCTTAATCAGTTCCGCGTTCGACTTTGCTCAGGGTGAGCGGCAACACCGCGCATGGTGAGCTTGTCGGACCATGAACCGCCGCGCTCAACGATCATGGAACTCATCCGACTATTATTGCGCAATGCGCTGCGTCACAAACTCAGAACCGTTCTGACAGTTATCGGTGTCGGGGTCGCGGTGATGGCTTTCGCTTTGCTGCAGACCGTGGTCACGGCGTGGCACGCGGGCGTTGAGGCGTCCGCTGCTAATCGCCTGATCACCCGGCACGCGGTCTCGTTCGTTTTTCCGCTACCGCTCAGTTACCGCGATCGCATCGCGCAAATTCCCGGCGTAAATAAAGTTACTTATGCGATCTGGTTTTCCGGCGTCTATATCGACAAAAATCAGTTCTTCGCCCGTTTGGCAGTGGATTCGGATACTTTTTTCGACGTCTATCCCGAATTCGTCATTGAGCCTGAGCAGTTCGAGGCATTCAAACGCGAGCGCAACGCATGCATTATCGGCATCGATATCGCCAAGCGTTACCACCTGAAGATCGGTGACATCATGCCCGTCGAGGGCGACGTCTATCCCGGACAATGGGAATTCGTCGTGCGCGGCATCTATTATCCGCGCGATCAGACCACCGATCCTTCATCGATGATGTTCCACTATCGGTATGTCGATGAGCGCGTGCGCCAGGAGGTTCCCGACCGAGCAGGGCAGGTGGGCTGGTATATCATTCGCATTGACGACCCCGCCAACTCCGCGCAAATTTCCCAAGATATCGATAATCTGTTCGCGAACTCGCGGGCGGAGACCAAGACTGAAACCGAACGCGCCTTTCAGCAAAGCTTTTTGTCCGCCGCGAGCGCGGTGATCACGGCGATGAATATCATGTCGTTTGTGATTATCGGGATTATTCTGCTGGTTCTCGGCAATACGATGATCATGTCGGCACGGGAACGGACGCACGAATTCGCCGTGTTGAAAGCCTTGGGGTTTTCCGCGCGGCAATTATTTTTGCTGCTGGGCGGAGAATCCATGATGCTGTCGATCGCGGGCAGCGCCCTGGGTTTGGTGTTGACCTTGCCGGCCGTGGCCGGGTTTCAGAGCGCGTTGCCGAAGGGTTGGTTTCCGGTCTTTTATATCAAACCGGAAACGATCGTGATCGGCTGCGTCGCCGGGTTTGTGGTGGGCTTGTTGGCTTCGCTGATACCTTTGCGGCGAGTATTGACGACACGAATCGTCGAGGGGCTACGCTACGTGGGATAGGAACCCTTCGGCGACACGCAGTTTCTCTGAGGCTGAGTGCCCAGTCTCAAGGGCTTACTGCGAAAACAGAGTGGCGAATGAATGGAAAGATTTCTCAGTATGCTCGAATGACAGATGGAGGCCAGGGCGACTGTCATTTCGACCGAAGGGAGAAAACTTTCCGAGCATGAATACTTATTGAACCTGATCGACCATAATGCAGATTCCGCTGAAATACATTTTGCGCAGCTCAGTTTCCCGGCGATTGACCACTGTGATCACGATTCTGGGAGTGGCCCTGGTGGTATTCGTGTTTTCCGCAGTGCTGATGATGGCGAATGGTGTGCAAAAAACCCTGCGCTCGACGGGTTCTGATGACAATGTGGTTGTCGTGCGGAAAGCGGCGCTAAGTGAGATCATGAGCATCATCGATCGCGAAGCGGCTGGGGTTATGGTCAATCTGCCGCAGGTGGCGCGCTTTGCCGATGGATCGCCGATGAGCTCCAAAGAAGTGGTCGTGATCATCAATCTCAGCAAGCTCGGCTCGTCTGGAATCAGCAACGTGACGGTGCGCGGTGTCGAAGAACCCGCTTTTCAGTTAAGACCCCAAGTGCGCATCGTCGAGGGGCGGGCATTTCGCTGGGGAGCGCGGGAAGTTATTGCTGGCGCCGGCATTACGCACCGGTTCGTCGGAGCGCAGATCGGCGAAAAAGTAAAGTTCGGCGGCGATTTTTGGACAGTCGTGGGAAGCTTCGATGCGCAAGGAAGCGGATTCGATTCCGAACTGTGGGGTGACCTGGATCAAATTGCCGATGCTTTCAAGCGCTCGTCATTGTCGACCGTTACTTTTAGGCTAAAAAACCCCGACGATTTGTCCGAAGTGGCTTCCGCGTTCGAGGCAGACAACCGGCTCCAGTATTTCGCGCCCAAGCGCGAGAAGAGATTTTTCGAGGAGCAGTCCGAGATGATGGCGAAATTCATCCGGATCCTGGGAATTTTCATTACCGTAATTTTTAGCACCGGGGCCATCATTGGCGCGATGATTACGATGTACGGCGCGGTGGCGAACCGGACCGTGGAGATCGGCACCTTGCGAGCGCTTGGTTTTTATCGTCGGAGTATCCTCCTGGCGTTTTTGATCGAGTCATTATTCCTTTCTCTCGGCGGCGGTCTGTTGGGGCTCGGGATCGCCTCACTGCTCCAATTTTTTACGATTTCGACATTAAACTTCGGTTCCTTCTCAGAGTTGGCCTTTTCCTTCGCACTTTCTCCTCAAATCGTGGCGGTCTCGCTGGGCTTTTCGCTGTTAATGGGGTTGATCGGCGGCTTTCTGCCCGCGATCGGCGCCGCGCGGCTGAACATCGTTCAAGCGCTCAGAGACATCTAATCATGAGAAAGCTGCGGTTCGATAACCCGCCGGCGCGGCGACTTGTTGGCTCACGATACTCGCACGCAGAGAAACGACCAGAGTCGCGCGGCAGAAACAGTCACTCACGTCAAATTTGTCGGCCCGCAGGTAAATTTGTTCGTACTGTTCTCTTGAGCCGACGTTGATCGGCTGCCGAGTCATTCTCGGGAAATTGCCGCAGCGAGGAAAGTCGTGAAGTTATTTAATGATTCTGCGCGGCTTTTTTCTCGCTAGCTCGATAAAGTTTCCCAAGCTCGCTGGCATGCCCTCTGCAAAAAGAAAATACCCAAACAGGAGCAGGGAGAACAGGATGAGCCGCGGATGGTATGGTTACTGGGTTAGAGCACTTAACGAGTTTGCCTCGCTGACGGTTCAATGCAGTCCGGCAAATCCTTCTCGTACGCTACCGGTCAAAACGAAATCGGCAACTGGATCGCGCACCCAGCGGCGAACGAGAAAATCGTCCGCCACAGCGGGTCGACGTCGATCGCGATAACATTGCCAGACATTTAACCACATTCCGCAACTCTCGCGCCGGTCTACGTCTGTCGTCTGTTCGTGCCAATGATCCAGGGTCCGTCCGCCGCACGGCCATCTTTAAAAAGCTGCGCGCCATGGCATCATTGCACTTATGGCGCGCGTAAAGTCGGAAAGTGATCTCGGTCTATTCGAGGTTCCGGCAAATCTTCCCGAGGGATTTGTTTACAGGCCAAATTTTGTTTCAGAGACGGAAGCACAGGAGCTCATCAAGGAAATACAAAAATTAACTCTTGCTGCTTTCAAGTACTACCAATTTACCGGGAAGCGACGAACAGCTAGTTTTGGTTGGCAGTACGAGTTCGGAAGCGATGATATCACCAGAGCCCCCGATCTACCGGAGTTCCTGTTGCCAATCCGCGAGCGCGCCGGAAAACTATTTGATATCGACCCCGCTAGGCTTGCGCAAGCCTCAATTGTCGAATATCCGGTTGGAGCGCCGATTGGCTGGCATCGCGACATTCCCCAATTCGGTATCGTCATTGGTGTCTCGCTCGGGGCCGCTTGCCGGATGAGACTTCGGGAATATCGTCGTCCGCGACTCAAGCTCTCGCGCCGTGGCGAAGGCGTCTCGATAGAACTTGAACCGCGCTCGATTTACTTAATGAGCGGACCCTCGCGGCAACACTGGCAGCATTCGATTCCCCCGGTCAAAGAGCTTCGCTATTCAATAGTGATGCGAACTTTACGTTCGTGACACTTTGCAGTGAGTGGAGCGCGAGACGAGCACCGATTCTCCCGTGGAAGTTTTGCTAAGACGCGGCGTTTGTTCGATACCCGTCTCGCCTGTATCGCCAGACAGGAAAAGCTTAGCGCTTACCGTATCGATCCGACGGCCGCCGTGTCCACGTGGTTCCGTTGTCCCATTCGATCCGGTTCCCACGGACTCGGCCGCGGATACCTTGCCAATCGAGCGCGCGAACGTCCCCTTTACGATCCACATCTAATCTGGTCCTTTGGCCGTTTTCGTTGATGGCTTCCATTCCACGCCTATCAGAATTTATTTCGGTGGCCTTGTTTGGGTCGCCATCCATATACCAGCGTCCCTGCAAGCGACTACGGTCATTTTTGCCGTCGTCTCTCGTGAATGCGTCTTTCGGCAGCGCAAAGAGGCCGCTGAGTAGTATCACGACAATCAACGCGAAAGCTCTTTTTTGCATATACCTTCTCCTTCGCGTTTCCCTGGAAGCAAAGCCAATGCCAGGAAGAAAGATGTGGGGTTGGACGGATAGAACTTGAGAAAGCGATCAATCGCGAGAAATGCGCGTCGGAAAAATTCCTACGGCATACGTCATTCTTCGGTAGGAGAGATCTACCGCCTAGCGTATCCGCTCAGCACAGTTCGGAAAAAGCATTGGCAGCGCGCTTACTTGGTATCGGCGAGCGGCGATTTTTCATAACTCGCGAGCAGGTCGGCGGGATCGCGATAAATTGCTATACAGCCGGCGTCGCGCAAATCGTTTTCATGCCAGCCGCCGGATAGCAGGCCGATGGTTCGTAACTGCGCTTGGTGTGCGGCCTCCGCATCGTAGGGCGTGTCGCCGATTACGATTACGCGCTTGCGAGGCACATTACCGAGTTCCTCGAGGGCGGCATCGAAAATGTCGGGATGAGGTTTGGACTTTTCCGCACTGTCGCTTGAGGTTTCAGCATGGATTAGATCACTGATCCGCGCAATTTCTTTATAAGTCTTGAGCTCATCCCCTTTTGCCGATGAAGCGAGCGCGATGCGTTTACCCGCCTGCAGGATGTGCTGAAACAGTTCCCGAACTTTAGGAAAGGCTTTTACCTTGGGTAGAAACTCTTGTTTATAAAGCTTGCTTCGGTACTCATCCAGCGCTTTACCGAAGTGACTCAATTCTGCCGAAGAAAGAAAAACCGGCAGCAACTGGTCGGCCCCTTTGCCAATCTGAGAGCGCACGGCGCCGAACTCGACATGCTTGCCGAACTTCTTGAAGGCAAGGCGCCACGCTTCGGCGTGCAGGTCGACCGAATCCACCAGAGT
>JBIOXP010000126.1:0-19984 GCA_044869705.1 Binatia bacterium
CAACCA
The DNA here is from genome assembly GCA_044869705.1 of Binatia bacterium. Taxonomy (GTDB): domain Bacteria; phylum Desulfobacterota; class Binatia; order UBA9968; family UBA9968; genus DP-20. The sequence goes on from JBIOXP010000126.1 coordinate 7, forward strand.
AAAAAATTTCCAGAGTACAGGCCAATGGCCAATGCTTTCTCAGTCGGCGAGAAACTTTGCTCCGCACCCAAGCTTTGAACGCGGCGCGGGCATCGCTCTGTGAAGATGTCACTATGGCGCGTCGCCTGGTCGAATGCGGCGAAACCGTCGGTTTCTATGAAGCTGAACCGAGCTTGATCACAGTCGGCATGTACGCCACTGCCAAGGAAACCTGGGACAATTGGCCGCGCTCCTTGCCGCTGCGCGACCAATACTTTGGCTGCCGCCAAGCCTGCGGATTATTCGCCGCTTTGCTGTTGCAGGCTTTACCGTTGCCAGTGCTGATGGTTGCTGTGGGCACAAGCGCTCCGCTACCCTTTCTGCTAATTGCCGGATCACTGCTGGCACTCCGCGTCGGCGTTTTAATCGGCACGGCGCGCGCCTATCCGGCGAGACCCTGGACGTATTGGTTCTCGCCGATATGCGATCTTCCCGTCAGCTTACGTATTCTTCAATCTGCGCTGCGCCGGCATCAGAGCTGGCGCGGACGAAGGTACATGAGGCAGGGCGGCGGTCGCTTTGAGCCGATCCGTGGGCCGGATGCTTGAGAATTCTCGGAGAGAGTGAGTGTTCTGGCGCGGCGAATTTGTCACGGCAAAAGCCATGCGCGCGATCGCGGCGATTCTCCGCGCGGGTCGTCTCAGGACGCGCGCCAGTGGCATGGAAAACGTTCCCGCGCTGGGTCCGGCGCTCATTGTCGCGCGCCATTATCACCATCTATATGATGGCCTCGTGCTCTTTGCGGCATTGCCGCGGCCATTTCACATTGTTGTAGCCATTGATTGGGCGAAAAACCGCCGCATGCGCTGGTTCATGGAAACCATCAACGGGATTGCCCGTTGGCCAACGCTGATCCGTGCCGACGCGCCCGCACGCAGCGGCTATCCGAGTCGCCTGTTTGCTCCGGGTGAGGTGGCGCGCTATCGACGTTCAGCGTTGCGCGAGGCGGCCGAACTCCTGGTAGAAAATAGATTGGTCGTGATTTTTCCCGAGGGCTATCCTAATATCGATCCAACTTATACGCCGAAAAGGAACCTCGACGAGTTTCTTCCCTTTAAACCTGGCTTTTTAAAAATCCTTAGCGCGGCGGAAAAAAGCACCCGCCGAGCGATACCGATCATTCCGGCGGGCCTGTATTATCACCGACGAGAATGTTGGGAAGCCGTTGTAAGATTCGGCGAGCCGGTATGGCTCAATCGTTTCAGCGAGCCTGCGCAGCTGCTTCGGTTCTTAGAAAGCCGGGTGAAAGAACTCTCAATCGAATAGAGCTGCAACGAATCGATTCAACCCTCGCAGGCGCCCCCACCATTGTCGGTTTTTCTCTTCTCAGTCTGGTGATTCACTTCCTGCAGCACCGGCCGGTACTAGAGCTTTTGGCGCAAAATTCAGTCGATTCACCATGGCATAACGATTGCGCCCAAGCAGTTGGCGAAGGAGGACAGGTTATGAAATTTTTAAACAATCAACGCGGCGCGATGGGCTGGGCACTTCTATGGCTGCTTGGTATTCCGATACCGATTCTCGTGATTCTGTTTCTTGTGCGCGGTTGCACATGAGAATATTGGAGTGATGGGTTACCGGTTGCGCTTAATCCGCCAGGCCGGTACCCACCGCTCCGTTACGCCATTAAATCTTCCCATCAATCGTAGTAATCTCGATCTCGCCTGCTGGCTCCGAATATGTCATAGGCCGCACCTGCAGTGCTTCCGACGCCAGCGCCTATCGCAGCGCTTTTGCCGACGTTCGAATGGGTTGCTGCGCCGATCCCGGCCCCGGTTGCTCCACCGAGTGTCGCACCAGTCAAAGTTCCACAACCGCCGGCTACGAAGCTCAAAAGCGAGACACCGAGTAACCATGCTCGTATGTTTTGATTCTTCATTGTTCTTACCTCCTACTCACGAACAATATTCCGCAAAACGCGTTCCAAGACATCCAGCCGCGAATCAAAAGGTCGCCATAAAAAAGCTCGTATTGTGTGGTGCTTAGCGCGTCCTGAAAAAGCAATGGCCCGGCGCTAAAATTTGTGGCGGGAAAATTCTACGTTTGTGGTGGACGAAAGCGGGCGTTGTGATGCGTCCTGATCCGATCGTTCAATGGAACTGCGGACTCTTGACCAGCAGCCACGTGATGCATTCGCTTTCATGTTGGGCAATGCAGTTTCCGCACAAACTGGCGGAGCAATACTCGCAGTCGAATTCCTCGCCGTGGAGAATTTCGTTCCGGCATTCACCGCATTCGATGGTTCCGTTGATGAGCTGAAACATAAACTGCGCAGCGGAATGCGGCAAAAAACCGTTGTTTCTAAACGCGGCCGCTCACACCTGCGGCTTAGCACGCTTTTCCTTCTCTGAGCAATGAAAAACTTCGCGGCTCGTGCCCGCAATTGAAGAATTCCACTGGATCGAAAATTAACCGCGGACGTGAAACAATCGACGGCGCATGCGTATCGTTGCGCATATTGACATGGATGCCTTCTATGCCGCGGTCGAGGAGCAACTCAATCCGGCCTTCAGAGCATTGCCGCTCGTGGTCGGCGCAGATCCGAAGGGAGGCACAGGCAGAGGCGTCGTCATGACCGCGAACTACGCTGCACGCAGGTTCGGCATCCGTTCGGCGCTGCCGATCTCTCGCGCATGGCGATTGGCGGAAAGCGCGCGCAAGCGCGGTGAGCCTGAAACTTCGTTCGTTCTCCCGAATATGGCGCTCTACCGCGCAGTTTCCCAGCGCATCATGGATATCGTCGAATCCTACGGTGATGCCTTCGAGGAAGCGAGCATCGATGAAGCCTATCTTGAGATTTCTTCGCAGGGGGATTTTTCTACTGCTACGAAAAGCATGACCGCGCTGAAAAGCGAGATCCGTGATCGAGAAGGAATCGGCTGTTCCATCGGTCTCGGTCCAAATAAACTCATCGCCAAGATCGCCTCGGGCGAGCAAAAACCCGACGGGCTCACGGTCATCGCGCCTGATTTCGTCCAAAGCTTTCTCGATCCGCTCCCGGTACGAAAAATTCCGGGAATCGGCCCAAAGAGCGAACGTTTCCTTCATGAGCAGAATCTTCGGACGATCGGTGAACTGCGCGGGGTGCCGGAGCATTCACTAATCGAATGGTTCGGCAAATGGGGCGCGCGGCTGTTCGAGAAATGCCGCGGGATCGATGCTTCCCCGGTGACGAACGAATGGATACGAAAGTCGCTGGGTGAGCAGGAAACTTTTGACCGAGACACCCGAACCCAATCCCTGGTGATTGAGCGCCTCGATTGCATGGCCGAGCGGATTGTCGCCAAGCTCCGGGCCAAGGATTTCACCCGCTTTCATACGGTCACCGTCACCGTTCGTTTCAGCGATTTCCAAACGAGCAATCGTTCGCGGACGATCAAAGAAGGAATCGACGTGGACGAGAATGCGCTGTCACGGCTACGGCAACAAGCCGCAACTCTGCTTGCCCCGTTTTTCGACGAACGCGAAAATCCCCGCGGCAAGGCGTTTCGCTTGATCGGTTTGCGCGTGGAAAAATTCTCCTAGAGAGAATGGAAATTTACACGAATTCTTTTCATAAGCTTAGCGCCGGCGTAGAGATGATAAAAACGGGTAAAGATTTCTCGCGGGCGCTCGAAATGACAACGAAAGCTAGCTGTCATCTCGAACCCACTCGATGCGCTCAGGGTAAACTGCGTGGGAGATCTTTTCTCGATTATTTTTCCAACGAGATGTGCAGCACACGAAGTTTGGATCATTCCGAGCCAGAAGATCTTGGCGTGTTCGTGCCTTCCGGTGAACCAGCGTATTGATCACTGCGGATTCGATCGCCGGATCTCGTTGAACATCGACGCGGCGCTTTTTATACTCTCGTAATGCTCAAAATCGCCACCTGGAATGTGAACGGCATCCGCGCCAGACAGGCACAAGTTCTCGAGTGGGTCCAACGCGAGCGGCCTGATGTCGTTTGCCTACAGGAGCTCAAATCGACGGTCGCCCAGGTGCCGGCCGCTTTGTGCGAGCTCGAAGGCTATCGCTGTTACTGGCACGGCGAGCGCGCCTACTCCGGCGTAGGCCTGCATATTCGTCGCGAGGCTTTCGCCCAGGAGCCGTTTTTTAATCATCCCAGTTTCGATTTCGAAACTCGGGTGGTGACGGCGCAGCTCGATAATTTTTTATTTGCGTCCGTCTATGTACCGAACGGCGGCAAGGATTTCCCCGCCAAGATGGAGTTTTTACGGCAGATGGAAGAGTTCGTCGCGGCGGCTCGAGCCGATAAGCTCCGTCTTGTGCTTTGCGGTGATCTGAACATCGCGCGCACCGAACGCGACGTCCACCCCAAGGAACGCAACCCGATTGCCGTCGGACAACGGCCCGAGGAACGAGAGCTTTTTGAGCGTATCCTGGCACAAGGCCTGACGGACGTGGGCCGGGCGCTCGACCCGGACAACGACAATCTATTCACTTGGTGGGCGCCGTGGCGCAACCTGCGTGCGCGTAACATCGGCTGGCGACTCGACTACATCCTGGCGAGCGAAGCACTGGCGGCCAAGGCAATTCGCTGTGCGGCATTTAGAGAAATCGGCACCAGCGACCATGCGCCCGTGATTGCGGAGTTTGATGTGAGCCAACAAGCTCCCGGGGATTCGAATGTAACGACCGGGATCAAGAAAGATTGATAATTTTTTAGAGTTTCTTCACGAGTTCGGCAACTCAAGAAGCAAAGCAACTGCTGTCCGATAAAATGAAACCGACAAAAAAGAAATCCCGTCCGATAAGCAGCGAGCCAAGCTCCGTCAGCCGTCTGCATGAATACAATCGCAAACGCCGTTTCGATGTGACGCCTGAACCGGCCGGAAAACCCCGGCGCATCAGAAAAAAGGCGCTGCAATTCGTCGTTCAGAAACATCGCGCGACCAGCTTGCATTACGATTTTCGACTAGAACACGACGGCGTCATGCTTTCTTGGGCAGTTCCCAAAGGCCCCTCCTTCGATCCGGCAACGAAACGCTTTGCCATGCAAACCGAAGATCACCCCATCGAATACAATCGTTTTGAAGGCGTGATTCCCGAAGGCGAGTACGGTGGCGGGACCGTGATGATTTGGGATCGCGGCACGTGGGAGCCCGAAGTCTCGGATGTCGACGCTGCGTTGAAAAAAGGAGACCTGAAATTCACACTATACGGCCAGAAACTGCGCGGTTCGTGGGTTCTGGTGCGGATGCGGCAGCGCCAGTGGCTTTTGATCAAGCACCGCGATCAAGCTGTTTCGAGCTTAGACATCACCGCCGTCGAATTTCGCTCGGTCGCATCCGGCCGCACTTTGGCTGAGATTGCGCGCCACGACGGCGCCAGCGCCCGCCAGCTCAAGCAAGCCGAGGAGGCGGATCGTGCGGCAGCTTCAAGCGGCGCTGCTTGATCCCGTGCGCGATTTACGCTGCATCAAAATTGCCGTTGCCTCTGACGATAGGGTTTACAGCTCGTCGCGTCTTCGCGCGAGCTCTGCCATGAGTGATTGATGATGGCGATCCTGCTTAAGCCCGCCAGGGACATCAAAATCGGAACTTCCGGCTATTCGTACTCGGGCGCGCCACCCAAAGGCTGGTACGGCGCTTTCTACCCGCAAAAAAAGCCCAGGCAGTTCGACGAGCTGCGCTACTACTCCCAGATCTTCAATACCTGCGAGATCAACAACACATTTTACCGACCACCGGCGCCGGCCGTAGCGAAAAGTTGGGCCGAGAAGACGCCGGAGAACTTCTCCTTCGCCGTAAAGCTATGGCAAAAATTCACGCACCCGGTCAAAATTTCTCGAAAAAAAACAGACGAGCGATGGGAGGCTGCGAGCGAAGCCGAGTTCGACGAATTTCGCGCCGGTATTCTGCCGTTGGCGGAGGCGGGCAAGCTCGGTGTTTTGTTATTCCAATACCCCGCGGGATTTCACTACTCGCTCGAAAACGTCGAAAAGCTGCAACACGCGCTGCGCCGGTTTTATGATTACCCGAAAGTTGTCGAGCTCCGTCATAGCAGCTGGAACGAAAACGCCCCGGCAATGAAAAACCTTCTGTTGGAAAGCCGCGCCAGCGCTGTGCTAATCGATGAGCCGAAATTTGCCGGCTCGATACGGCAGGAACCCGAAGCCATCGGCGACATCTTTTATTTTCGCGCTCACGGCCGCAACGCCAAGGCCTGGTGGCATGCGCAGGAATCCTGGGAGCGGTATGACTACTTGTACTCACGCGATGAGATCAAAAAACACGCCGAGCGCATCAAAACCGCCGCAGCGACAGCGGGCGTGAAGAAGGCTTTCGCGTTCTACAACAACCACGCGCGCGCCAATGCCCCGGCAAACGCGATCATGCTGTCGCAAGAGCTCGGCGTGAGACTCAAGGCGATGCCGCCGGAAGAAATGGTGGAGAAATTTCCTGAGCTCGTGCAGCAAAGCCCGCGCTGAAAATCGGTTTTCGCCGCTTTGCCGCTCCACTGAAATACACTGTTCGTAAAGCACAAAAGTCCTGTACTGTCATGCTCAGTAAAAGAAGCTCTCGTTTTATTCCCACCTATGAAGAAAAGATTCTTCGCCTTTGGCTCAGAATGACAGTTGCGACGGTGCGGAACGCGGGCGCGAAGACATCGCAATCTGATAAAGAAGACACAGGCAACTGTTTGCGCTCAACCGGCATCATGGCAACGGGCATGTCGGTGTCCGCCGCTTTACTTCAGGGATGACTTCTGCGCCGAAACGTTCGATGGTTTCGAGCGTCAAGCGCGGGTCCATTCCGGGCCAATCCACCATGAACCACATGAATTCGGCGCCGAATTCCTCGTGATAAGAAAGCACTTGCTCCACGACTTCGCTCGGGCTGCCGAGAATCAGCCGGTCGCGCTTTAACTCCTCGAAGTTCAAATCGTAGCGCTCACCCGGTTGTCCCCACTGCTGATAACGCCGATAGCGCCGTTCGTAGCCATCTTTGATACGCCGTTCCGCCTCTCCGGCACTGTCTGCAATGCAGAGATCGCGAAAGATAAACAGGCCTCGATACGGTTTTCCTTGCTTGTCCAATGCGGTTTTGTATTCCGGCAGCACTTGACGGAGAAAGCTCTTCGAATGGCGGCGGCTTGCGATCCAGTGGTCGGCCACCTCCGGCACGCGCGCGACGGTTTGTACCATATCGGCGCCCATCAGGATGGGCGGTCCGCCTGGCTGACGAGGCTTGGGAAAGCAGGTCGCTTTGTCGAGATGAAAAAACTTCCCATGAAAGGTCACCGCTTCGCCACTCCAGAGCCGCCGAATCACCTCCAGCGCTTCGACGAGTCGACTGCGGCGCTCCCGTTTGGCAATACCAAACGCGCTGAATTCAGCTTCTCGATAGCCTTGGCCGACGCCGAACAACACTTTGCCCCCGGAAAGCTGATCCAATGTCGAAATGTATTCGGCAACCATGACCGGAGGGTGCAGCGGCAATAGAAAAATTGAGGTACCGAGATACATACCCGGCACCTGCCCAGCCAAATACGATAACAGTGGAATAGACTGCAGGATCGCCGCATCCGGACCGGTCAAGTAATGTTGCGCGACGAATAGCGCTTCGTAGTTGTTCCTATACGCAGCCCGCGCCCGCTGTAACACCTGCTCGCATGCTTGCTGAGGCTCGACGTCCGCCGGGTAGCTGCCGAACTCAATGCCAAACCGCATTCAGTACTCCTTTTTGTCCCTAGTATCTTGTAGGTTTAGAAATTTGCCTCTTCCACGTAGCGCGCAAGCCGGAATGGTCCAGGTTTGTCATCTCCCTTCGGTCGAAACGACAATTACATCGAGGCCTCTAGCGAACTGTTTTTTCATGTTGCGGTAGCTTCGCCCCTTGCGGCCTCATTCACCCTTCACGCGCGTAGCGCACCATGCAAGCATTTCGATCTGCGGCATAGTCTCCACCAGCGACCCCGCGCGTGACACTCTTTCTTCCGCGGCATCCCTCGGCTCGCCCAAAGCCAGCAGCACCGAAACCGCCAGCATTGCTGTACGGCCCATGCCGCCCGCACAATGGATCAACAGCGCTTCTCCGGCTTGCAACCGCTTGGCTATGGTTTTGGCCAAAGCCCAAAACGCGCTCCGGTCTTCCGGCACTCCGCCTTCGCGAATCTCGAATGACAGCACTGGACATGGAACGCTTCCCGATTCGAGAGCGTCCGCATAACGCGACGATTTCAAACGGATCTCGTGGGGTTCGTTCAAGCAAACGATTCCCGCCACCGATTCGCGTTCGAGGTATTGCCAGACATGCTCGAGAGTTTCGAAGCGACCTGGCATGCTATGCAGCAACAGCCGCCCGGAAATCGGCGCGGGAAGATCAACGCGGCGAAACATCAGTTCTCCTCATTCATTCTCGCGACGAACTTAGACCATACGTTAGAGTTTTGCCAGCATGGCGCGGGCAAAGACGCACCCGGGTCAGCGCTCCGTCTTTTCTCTCCGGTCCCCGCTGTGCTAAAAAAATTCCATGTCTATTCTCAAAGTGACCCGTTTGGGTCATCCGGTATTGAGGCAAATCACGGCGACCGTGGCGCTGCCGGAATTGCAGCTGCCGGAGCGGCAAAAGTTCATCGATGACATGGTCGCAACGATGAAAGAATACGACGGCGTGGGTTTGGCGGCGGATCAGGTTTTCGAGTCGGTGCAGATCGCGGTCATGGAAGTGGCCGAGAATCCGCGCTATCCCGACAAGCCGAAAGTGCCGCTTACGGTATTGGTGAATCCGCGCATCAGCCCGCTGTCCCAAGAAATGGAGGATGACTGGGAAGGTTGTCTCAGCATTCCGGAACTGCGCGGGCTGGTGCCGCGTTATAAGAGCATCCGGGTGCAAGCCTATGACCGTCATGGTCAGCCGCTCGATTTTGTCGCCCACGATTTCCATGCGCGCGTGATCCAGCACGAGTTCGATCACCTGAACGGCAAAGTCTATCTCGATCGCATGCGTGACCTGACGACGCTTACTTTTCTGCAAGAGTTTACCCGTTACTGGCTGCGCTCCTGATCTCAGAACCCGCGCGGCGTCGTTGAGTTTGAATGGCCGACACGTTAGAGTCGGCGCATGAATTCTTCTCCGCTCGAATCCTCTTTGGAACGACTGCTGCGGACGATCTCGCCTCAAAGCGCAGAAATTTTGGATCACGCGCTTTGCGGTAAAGATCTCACGGTGGAACAAGGTACGCGGCTCTTCGACGCCGACGGTTCCGATCTGTTGGCCATGATTGCCGCCGCCGACGAGCTACGCTCCCGTACCGTCGGCGATGTCGTGACCTATGTGATCAATCGCAACATCAACTTCACGAACGTTTGCGTCAAAGCATGCGGCTTTTGCGCTTTCAGCCGGGGTCATTTGGCCGAGGAAGGATACTACTTACCCGTCGAGGAAATTATCCGGCGCGCACAAGAAGCGCGCGAGCTCGGCGCCACTGAGGTTTGCGTGCAAGCCGGTCTGGCGCCCGGTATGGACGGCTGGCATTACGTGAACCTGTGCCGCGCGTTGAAAGAAGCACTTCCGGATCTGCACATACACGGCTTTTCGCCTGAAGAAGTGCTTTACGGCGCGACGCTAGCCGGCGTCACTGTTCGTGACTATCTGAGCGCGCTCAAAGAAGCCGGTGTCGGAAGCTTGCCTGGAACCTCGGCGGAAGTTCTCGTCGATGCCGTTCGGCAGCAGGTCTCTCCCGGCCGCATCGCCGTGGCACAGTGGGTCGAGCTCATCCAAACCGCTCATGAAGTCGGCATCCCGACGACTTCAACGATCATGTATGGTTTCGTCGAAAGCTCGCGCGATAAAGCGGTTCACTTGGACATTTTGCGCCAAATTCAAAGGCGCACCGGCGGCATCACCGAGTTTGTTCCATTGAGCTTTGTTTACGAGGAGGCGCCGATGTTCCACCGCAAGCCTCCGGCTGGCCTGCGGCGCGGCGCAAGCGGCGCCGAGGTCATGAAAATGTATGCGGTCTCGCGTCTGATGCTCAACAACGCTATTCCCAATCTGCAGGTCTCATGGGTGAAGGAAGGACCGAAGCTTTCACAGATCGCGCTGCTAGCGGGAGCCAATGACTTTGGCGGCACTTTGATCAACGAAAGCATCTCGACGGCAGCCGGTGCTTCTTACGGCCAACTCATGAAGCCGTCGCAGTTTCGCGGCATGATCCGGGAGATGAGCCGTATTCCGGCCGAGCGCTCCACGACCTATCAAAAAATGCGCGTATTCGAGTCTGAAGCACAGCACCGCGATCTGCTCGATGACGTGAACGATCCTAAAGAACGCTTCGGATCGTACCAAAACCTCATTCAACTGAAGCAATATCGTTTTCGTGATTTCTATCGCGAGCAAAAAACCGCCAAGTCTTGAAGCCTCCGCTTCGCCAGCCGCCGAGCGTAAGTCTTCCCGCCGCTGATGATCGGTGATCCCGCGCAATTTGAGACGATCGGCAATCGCCTCGGCTTCGAGATCACGGAAAGCACGCCGGAAAAGCTATGTCTGGTGTGGCGCGGTGCGCGGTTTCCCGCGTTTCTCTGTCTCGGCATTGCAGTATTTTTGCTCCTCGTCTCGGTACCGATCGTGGAAGCGCTCCGCTTGCGCGGCTTCACTGGCCCTGCCGCGGCGCTCTGGTATTTTCCGCTCATGAATTTGATTTTGTTCGCGATCGCGTTTTTTCTCGTCACCCAGCGCCGTGTCATCGAGGTGAATTCTCGCGCGCGCCAAGTCATCCTGCGACGTCATAGCCTGTATCGTTCGATTGTTCTCAGCGCATCGTATGACGAAATTGACAAACTCAAACTCGGCTTCGATCAAGTCTACAGCGGCTTTGCTCTCGGCGGTTCGACGGCGGCGCAAAAGTTCTCGGTGCCCGCGCTGCGCATGGTGTTGCGCGACGGCGCGGCAGTCTTGCTGGATCGCGGCAGCGCCAGGAAGCTCAAGGAATTGGGCAAGCTCGCTAGCGAGCTTGTTTCGAGACCGCTGGAAATCGAAATGCCGGGGCCATCATGAAGAGATTACGAGGTTGGCGCGCGCGCGATCATGTCATGAAGCTGCGCGATGGCTTTTTTGACCCCTTCCTGAGCGAGTTGTTCGGCGGTCAACCAGCGGACGCCGCGCCGGGTGATGTCGCTGAGGGCGAAAATATTTTCGCTGAGGGATTTTTGCGTTTCGTCGAAATTCGCCGACCACACGATATCACCGCGTCTGACGTCGATCAGATCCAAAACAAATCCCACCGAGGCCGGACTCTTGGCGCCCCACTCATCGCCGACGCGCTCGCGAAAACGGCGTACATGGCCGACGATCACCGCATCGGCATAGACCATCTCCCCAATCTGGCGCAAACGCGCGCTATCGCCGGTCGGTGAAACACTCTCACTGATCTCGCGCACCTCCTGGTCCGAGACAATCTGCCAGTTAGGCATAGCGGCCATGACGGAGTATAGGATCCGCGTCAATGTCTCCGCCGCGTCACGCTCCGGATTTCTCGGCTCCGTGGTGCCGGGAATAGCCCTTGGCCGCGCCGCCGTTTCCTCGCTGGGCGGCAACACGGCGATGCGGTGAATGCGACGCGATTCTAAGTCGTTGGCGCGGCGGCTTTGCAGATTCCCCGGCCCGAAACTGCAGCTTGCGAGCAGCAGAAAAGCTAAATAACCAAGTTTGATCATCGGCGTACAGAACCGTCTCGCGTTTTCCGAAAGTCTGCCCGAACCCAATCGGCTATCGAGCACTGACAAGCGAACAGCGCTATTTCTCCCCTCCGCTCAGGCGAATTCCAAGCTCGCGCAATTGGCGCGGCTCGACCGGCGCCGGCGCATCGGTCAACATACAAACCGCGCGCTGACTTTTTGGAAACGCAATCACATCACGCAGCGATTTAGCGCCGCTCAGCAGCATCGCCAATCTGTCGATACCGAAGGCGATTCCGCCGTGAGGCGGCGCGCCGTAGCTCAGCGCTTCGAGCAGAAAACCAAACTTGGCCTGCGCTTCCTCAGGGCTGATGCCCATAAGGCCGAGAATCTTTTTTTGCAATTCGACCTGATGGATACGGATGCTGCCGCCGCCGATCTCGATCCCGTTGAGCGCGAGGTCGTAAGCCTTCGAGCGGCTCTTCGCGGGCTCGCTGTCGAGCAACGGCAGATCTTCGTCTATCGGTGCCGTGAACGGATGATGCACGGCCACGTAGCGCTTCTCTTCGGCATCGAATTCCATCAGCGGAAAATCGACGACCCAGACCAGGGCGTATTCATGGTGCGGAATCAAGCCCAACTTCTCCCCCAAATGTAAGCGCAAGTTGCCGAGGGCGTCATGAACCACCTTCACCTGATCAGCGGAAAACAAGACGACATCGCCGATCTCTGCGCCGGCGCTCCGTTCGATTTCTTTTTGCTCCTCGACCGAGAGAAATTTTGCGATCGGCGATTGCCAGCCTTCTTCGGTGAGCTTCGTCCAGGCAATCCCCCTGGCGCCGAACGTCGCTACATAGGGCGTCATATCGTCCAGGTCCTTGCGTGACAGCGCAGCCCCATTGGGAATGCGAATGCCCTTGACGACGCCGCCGCCCTTGATCGCCGAGGCAAAGACCCGCGCCTGAGAGTTCCGTAACGCCTCGGTAAAATCTGTGATTTCCAAACCGAAGCGCACATCCGGCTTGTCGGAACCGAAGCGATTCATCGCTTCTACATAGGTCAATTTTTTGAACGGTCGCTTGAGCTCGATGCCTTTCAATTGCTTGAACAGCAAAACCATCATACCCTCTACGACCTCGATGACATCTTCCGGTTGGACAAAGGACATCTCCATGTCGAGCTGGGTAAATTCCGGCTGACGATCGGCGCGCAGATCTTCATCGCGAAAGCATTTGACGATCTGAAAGTAACGGTCGAGCCCGCCGACCATCAAAATCTGTTTGAACAACTGCGGCGATTGCGGCAAGGCGTAGAATTTGCCGTGATAAATCCGGCTTGGAACCAAATAATCACGCGCTCCTTCGGGCGTGCTTTTGGTCAACACCGGCGTTTCGACGTCGATGAAGCCCAAGCCGTCGAGATAATCGCGAATCAGCTTGGTCATTCGGTAGCGCAGCAAGAGAGGCTTCAAACTGCTCGGCCGGCGCAGATCGAGATAGCGATATTTGAGCCGGGTGTTTTCCGTAGCCTCGGCCTCGTCGTCGATGGGAAACGGCGGCACGGCCGAGGCGTTCAGCAAACGGAGCTCGCGACAAACCAGCTCAACCTCGCCGGTGGCAAGCTCGGGATTGATGGTTTCGGGAGACCTCTTGGCCAGCACGCCGCGCACCGCAATGACGTCCTCGGCGCGAATCTGTTTGGCTTTTTCATGGGCTGACGGGGCAACTTCCGGACGAAAAACCACCTGGCAAATACCGCTGCGATCGCGCAAGTCGACGAAAATCACGCCGCCGTGATCGCGCCGGCTGTGCACCCAGCCGACCAGCGTTTTCTCTTCGCCGACCGCTTTCGCGCGGGGCTCGCCGCAATAGCAACTGCGCTTCCAGTCCCCTAACGGCTCGTTAAAGACCCGCTCGGCCATTAGATTGCTTCCTTGCGCTCAACTCCGTCTCGATGTTCGCCAACTTAATATTCTCCTGCCGTTTGCTCGCCATATCGCGCAGCACGCCCTCGCCCTTGGCGAGCTCATCGTCGCCGACGATCAAAACCGCTGTCGCTCTGAATTTATCGGCGCGCCGCATCTGGCTCTTCAAGCTGCGGCTCTCGCCTTCCATTTCGACGACCAAATTTCTTTGCCGCAATCTGTGCGCAATGGGAAAAGCCCAGCTTCGCGCTTTGTCGCCGATCCACACAAGATAAAGATCGGGACCTGGGAGGATCGCCTGCTCGTGCATTTTGAGCAGCATCGTGAGCCGCTCGACGCCCATGGCAAAGCCGACGCCGGGGATCGGCGGGCCGCCAAGCTGTTCCACCAAACCATCATAGCGGCCGCCCGCCGCGACCGCGCTTTGAGAACCCAATCGTGTCGTTGTCCACTCGAAAGTGGTGCGGCAATAATAGTCCAACCCGCGCACCATGCGGCCATTGAGACGGTAGCGCACGCCGGAGTCCGCCAACAGTTTCTGCACGGTATCGAAATGCGTGCGGCACGGCAGGCACAGCGCGTCGAGAATGGAGGGCGCATCTTTCGTCGCCACGATACATCCCGGCTCTTTGCAGTCGAGCGCGCGCAGCGGATTGCGATCGATGCGCCGCCGGCAGTTGGCGCACAGAGAGTCTTCGCGCGCCTTGAGGAAGGCCAGCAGCTCGTCACGATAGCGTGGACGGCACTCCGCGTCGCCGAGAGAATTGAGCTCGAGGGAGAGCTCGCGTAAGTCGAGAGCGGCAAAAAAATCGTTGAGCAACAGTAAAATCTCTGCGTCGATGAACGCATCGGCGCGCCCCAAAGCTTCCGCACCGATCTGGTGGAATTGGCGCATGCGGCCCTTTTGCGGTCGCTCGCGCCGAAACATGGGCCCCATATAGTAGAGCTTGCGTGCCGGCTCCGATTTGTACATTTCGGCTTCCACGTAGGCGCGCACCACACCCGCGGTTCCCTCCGGTCGGAGCGTAAGTTTCGTCGCGTCAGAGCTTTCGGCATTCCGGTTGTCGCGATCGTCGAAAGTGTACATCTCCTTTTCGACGATATCCGTCGTTTCGCCGATGGAGCGGCTGAAAAGCTCGGTTTTTTCCAGGACCGGAATGCGGATTTCGGCAAAGTTGTAAACCTTGAAGACGCGGCGGGCAACGCTTTCTACCTGCTGCCACGCGCCGACCTCTTCCGGTAGGATGTCGGAAAATCCTTTGATGCTGGTGATCTTCATGTTGTCGGGTGAGCTTATCAGGACACCACAAGAAGCTGCATACGTCAAGTTAACCAAGGGTTTAACTCAGAACGGCAGACGACAAGTCGAGTCGAGTACGGCCGTTAGTCGCTGCGGGCCTTGTAACGGTAAGTTCGACTGCGCCGGCTGCTGCCGTATAGTTCAATAAACAGAAAACCGCGAAAGGTCATCACGTAGGTGAGAAATAAACCGAGGGCGAAGGAGTGCACAAACAGTTGAATGAATTCCGGCAAACCGAATAACGCGAATTCGAGCTCGCGCAGCAGCAGATAACCGATCACGGCGAGCACGATATTGGGGGTCAGCCATTCGACCCAGTTCTCGACGATGAAATTGTAACTCGCGCTCAACACTTCAGGACCGGTAACGCGGCTTCGATAAATCAATTCAGGGACGGGATTCAATAAGACAAAAAGGGTGATCTGAATGCAAAAGTAAATGAGCCCGCCATTCGGCACCGTCGCGAGCGCCATCGCGGCAATCCTGAGAGGAATCCAGAGCATGAAAGAGATCGCGATCACTTCCCAAATATAAACCTTGAAGCCGCGCGCAAAGTCGTTAAAGTCCGCCTTGCCGCTGTCGATCATGTTTTTCACCAGGAAAAGGCCCGAGCTGATACAGGCTTGGGCAACCAACCCGACGACTACTCCGCCAAGAATGCCCAATGGCAAAGCGACGACCGCGGCGGCTGAAAGCAGCAGGCTATAGACCAACGGAGCAAAGCTCACGACGAGATTCTTGCGCACGCACTCCCAGGCGCGCTTCAGCGCCACCCCGTAAATCCAAAGCGTCACCCGGAGGATTTGCATCCGCTATTTATAGCAGATCGTCCGCGCCGATGCAGCGCCGAAATGCTAAACCACGGCCAGATCTCATCGACAAAAGGCGCCGGCTGAGTTATAAGCGCAGTCTTCGACTCACCCGCCGAGGAGGTTTCCCTATGCAGCGATTCGCCTTTTTGCTCGTCGCGAGCATATTTTTGCTACTCCCTGGTAACGCTCACGGCCAAACGATCAAATTGCGTTACGGTCAGATCCCTTCAACGCTCAAGACCGTGTCCGCTTTGCAGTTTCATCTCGCCCAGCAGAAGGGTTTCTTTACTCGCGAAGGCATCGCCCTGGAAGTTCTCCCGATCGATGGGGGCGCCGCCAACATGGTGCTGGCGCTGTCGAACGGGGTTGTCGATATCACGCGCACCGCCACGCCATATTTGATTCAGGACGTGCTGAACGGTTCAGAAAACGTGGCGGTGTTCGGCGAAACCGGAACTCCGATCTATAGTCTGATCACCAGGCCGGAAATTAAGCAGTTCGCCTATCTCAAAGGCAAAACCATCGGTCTCTCGCTGCCGGTCGATACCATTTCTATTTCGACGCGAAAACTGATGGCCATGCATGGCGTCAAGGAAGGAGATTTCAAAGTCAAAGAATTGGTCGGGACGCCGGCGCGCTCGGCTTGTTTGAAGAAAGCCGAATGCGATGCCGTTCCCCTTGGGCAACCGGAAGACTTCCTGCTGTTGGAGGAAGGTTATCGCCGTCTCGGCGTTTCCACTGAAGCGATGAGCAACTTTCAATTTATCGTCGGCGCCGTGCGCCGCTCATGGGCTAGTCAGAACAAAGACCCCTTGGTTCGCTATGCGCGGGCTCTCGCCTCGTCGTATCGCTACATGCGCGCGCCTCAGAATCGTGATGAAGTGGTCCGCCTGATCGTGGAGACTACCGGCACTTCAGAAAGGATTGCCCGCCAGACGCTCGGACTTTACTTCGAGCCCGAGCGCGGCGTGTTTCCCAAGGCGGGTGAAATTGACGTCAAAGGGTTTGATGAAGTGTTGCGCGTGATGGCCGAGGCCGGCGAGCTGAAAAAGCCGATTCCGCCCGCCGAGAGATTCATCGACCTACAGTATTTGAAAGCCGCTGGATTGCAGTGAGGATTCGACAGCGATCGGCCGGTTGATTTTTTCCGAAAGCAGGCGGAAAGCGTCCGTCAACACGCGTAGATGTGGACTTCGTTTTCCTCGATGCGCCGACCGCGGGTGATGAGCTTCACGAGACTGCAAACATTTCGGCTCACATCTCCGATACTGGCGGCAGGGAAGCCGTCTTTGAGGTAGCGGCCGATAAATTTATCTTCTCCCAAGCTGATGATCTGCAGGTATTCGTCGCTGGTGCCTTCGAAATACTGCTTAGTGCCCGGCGCCGGATTCGCGAGGTCGTCTTGCAGCGCCTTAGTGACCTTCAGCCCCACAAAGAGTCTTTTGGTTCCTTCCTCCATTCTGATTTCTCCTTCGGTAGCTCAATATCACACGGTGTGCGAAACAACCACACCCGTCGTAAAACCCGAGCAGGCTCGAGTTCCTGTATTGCCGGCAAACCTGACCTGCGCCCTTTCGATCGATAACGACCTAGGCGCCGATCGACTCACATCCGACAGCGGTAGAGTTGCGCCTTTCCTAAAGAGCCCGGTCCAAACCAAAGATATCGCCACCACGGTGTGATCCGCGCCAAAAAAAGACCCTACGTGTTTGAGAAATTAGCTCAATTCGCTAGCGCGAATGGTTTGACTGGCAACCGCATCGCCTCTAGGTTCGTTATTAGTTGTTCAATCCCAAGTCAAATTATCCTGAAAGGAAGCCTATGAAAATCGATCCCGACGATTTCCGCGTTAAAGACGGCAAGAAAGTGAACCTGAAAAAATGGCCGACGGAGATCGACTCGTACTATCGGAGCAAGAAAGAGTTCAAACAGGCGCTGCAAGAGCATGTCGATGAGCTCAGCGAGCTGCAAAGCCTCCTTTATGCGTCCAATCGTTTCGCCGTTCTTTTGATCTTCCAGGCGATGGACGCGGCCGGCAAGGACGGCGCGATCAAGCATGTGATGTCCGGAGTAAATCCTCAGGGTTGCCAAGTCTACAGTTTCAAGCACCCCAGCCTGGAGGAATTGGATCACGACTTCCTGTGGCGCACGACTCGAAACCTACCGGAACGCGGGCGTATCGGTATTTTCAACCGATCGTATTATGAAGAGGTCTTGGTCGTCCGGGTCCACAAGGAGCTCCTCCAAGCGGAAAACCTGCCGGAGCAGATCCTCGACGATAAGGATATCTGGGAGGACCGTTACCGATCGATTCGCGATCTCGAAGCCCATCTGCACCGGAACGGCACTCGAATCGTCAAATTTTTCCTGCACCTTTCCAAGGACGAACAGCGCAAGCGCTTTCTCGCGCGCATCGATGAACCGGAAAAGAACTGGAAATTCAATCGGGGTGACATCGAAGAACGAGAATACTGGCGCGACTACATGGCGGCTTACGAAGCCTGTCTCGAGGCCACCAGCACGCGTCAGTCACCATGGTTCATAGTTCCTGCCGATGACAAGCCCAACGCGCGCCTGATCATTTCAAACATCATCCTGCACACGCTGCGCAAGCTGAAAATGAGCTACCCGGTTTTGGACGAAAAACGGCGTGACGAGCTTCGCTCGCTTCGTAAGTTGCTGGAGAAATGATTCGAACCGTCACCGCGGCGGGCGGTCGAGCAGGGAGTGGCGCTTGGTCACCCGCTAACAGCGTTATCGCCAACGATCTGCACCCGCTGAGATCCGCAATCTCCAACGGCTAGGAGCCGGTCGCGCAGCGCCGCTGCCGCTCGAATTACTTGACTTCGTAGCGCTTGACGCTCGTTCTGCCTCCGCCCTGCAGTCCCCGCGCATGCCGCTGAATCTCGGCATGAGCCTCGCTGTCTCGGTAGCGGTCGATGCTCGCCTGCGTATCCCACTCCGAATAGGAAACGAATTCGCCGGGCGCGTCGATGCACTCTAGAAGTTTCTCCGACAGGCAGCCCGGCTGTTTGATCATCAGCGGAGCGCAATGATTTTTCCACAAATTGATCGCGTCCTTCACTTGCTCCGCGTTCACGGTAACGTAAATGACTCTAACAATCGGCATAACGTGACCTCCTTCTTCGGCACAGTGACTCGCTCGCTGCTACTGTGGAAGCACAAAGAGGGCCGTATTGAGGGCGAACGGCGGTTTACAATTTTAGCTGCTGAAACGAATTCTCACGGCGACAAAATACTGCATCCGCAGCTGTCACTGGTTTGAGCTTTCGATTTACCGCGCCGATGTGGCGTTTTTCATACTACAGATGCGCCGTCCGTCAGAAAAAAGGGACAAAGCTTCTTCGGCTCAGCAGCGGTCTACAAACTAACGTGAGAAATATTCCACGCATCTGGCAAGTAAGATACCGGCCCGCTTTTTGCCTCGTTGCGTTCTCATTCCAGGCAGCAATTGCGATGTCGACCTCAGTTCGCCTCCCGTGTTTTAAAGACCCCCTCACTTTCGATCATAGTTTAAAACTACCTTAATCGCGTCAAAGGAGGAGAAATTTATGTTTGTTGAAAATTACCGCCAAGACAACGTGGACTCCCTGATGGGCGGAAATAATGCCAGCCCAATCCCTTATCCAAAGATCTCAGACGAGGATTGGCGGGTTTGGAATTTGTTTCTCCCGGTGCGCGCGGTGAACCTTGACCGGATCGCCGCCTCGAACGCGCGCCAAGGAATGATGCTCTCTCTTTACGATATACCGTATGCGGTTACGGACGAGATTCGCAAAGCCAATCCATACTTTGAAAGGATCGAAGTCTGGCGCAAGCACGAGATTGAAAAAGATCCGATCGCCGTCGGGATCGTCGGCGAACAACGCTACATGATTGCGCGCTGGGGTGTGGATAAACTGATCCCGTTCGAGACGATCAAAAAGTCGGTTCCCCTGATCCTCGCATGGCAATTTATCAGCAGTCCGCTCGCCGCGATGTCAGGAATTGCCGCATTGGGCCTGCTTGCCTGGAGTTTTCTCGTTTGACGCGGCTCGGCCGGTAACATTGGCGCTCGCTGCTTAGCGCCATTCCGGCCATCGAATCCCATACTCAGGAGAGCACGCGGGTGCGTCGCGCTCCTGAGTATCCGATCGGCTAGTGCGTGCCGATCCTGCGCACTTATACCTACGCCGCCCATTCCTAATTTGACTCCGGTCGCCGCTCCGGAGTGCACACACGCTACGTTCGTATTCCTTCCAGTTCCACGCTATAAAAAA